>JAENJC010000252.1 GCA_016844545.1 Deltaproteobacteria bacterium
GCTGCTACATTTATAGAGGGGATAGAGGGTTGCTATTCCAACGTGGTGGGGTTACCGCTCAGTGAATTGATGGACATCTTAAAGACTCTAACGTTTCTCACTTAATAGAACCCCCGTACCCTTGTCCGCATTGTATATGGAATAGGCTTTTACACCCTTGACCCACGGCTGGTGGACGATATATTCATTCTTATGCCAGAAGAAGAGCCAGGGGGCTTCTTCTATAACCAGTCTTTCGGTTTCCATGTAAGTTGCGGTTCTCTTCTTTTCATCAGGTTCTACCTGAGCCTCTTCTATCAGTCTGTCTATCTCGTAATCCTTAAATCTGGCCCTGTTACCTGCCGAGCCCCAGTTGGAGGAATGGAATACCGGGAATAGGAAGTTTTCAGGGTCAGGGTAGTCGGCGCGCCATGAGAGCCAGAAGGAATCGGCCTCACCCTTGTTGATGGCATCTTTGAAGGCGCTCCATTCAAGCTGGACTATTTCTGCCTCAACACCAATACCTTTCAGATACTGCTGCACCACCTCCATGATGTCAACCGTATCCTGGTCCGGGGTCTGATAAATCCTGAATTTAAGCTTATTCTCAAGATCGGACTCTTTTAAAAGAGCCCTGGCCTTATCAGGGTCGTATCTATAACCCTTGTTCCCGCTCTGCAAAAGGAGATGAGGTATGGGCCCTGTGGCCAGCTCCCCTCTTCCTTCCAGTATTGTTTTTAAAATCCTCTCCCTGTCTATGGCATAATTCAAGGCCTGCCTCACCCTCCTGTCGTTAAACGGAGCCTTCTGGCAGTTGAATCCAAGATAGAAGATATTCAGGCCAAGCGACTTCTGTACCTGGCCGCTCCACCTTGACGACTCTGAATACCTTCTGAACTCTGTGGACGGAACCCCCATGACATCAAGATTCCCTGACTCAAATTCTGCTATGGTAGTCAGCTCTTCCGGGATGATCCTGTAAACCAGGCCTTTTATCTCTGCTTTTTCGGAGAAATAATCGACATTGGATGAAAGGATAAGCTCCCTTCCCCTCCTCCATTCCTTCAGACTGAATGGGCCTGTGCCTATGGGGTTTGAAGAAAACTCCCTTCCTGCCGCGCCCACTGGCACGATATAGGCAGGCGGCATGGCAAGGAGGCTCAGGAATGGGCCAAAAGGCTCCATTATCTCTATCTCAACTGTATATTCATCCAGGGCCCTGATCCCCTTAACATCAGGAGCTGCACCGGTCATGAACTCCCTTGCACCTGATATCCTGTCAAAGAGCCATGTCCTTGAAGACCTGGTCTCCGGGCTTAACACCCTTTCAAATGAATACTTTATATCTTTCGCCTTGAACTCCCTGCCGTTATGAAACCTGACTCCCTTTCTCAGCCTGAATCTATAGGTTCTGCCATCCTCGGATATGCTGAAACCCTCGGCCAGGTCTGGGACGATTCTTGACCCTTCCTCGAACCTGACAAGGCCGTTAAATATCTTTGCGGCAACAGATCCGCCTGCAACATCAACAATCATTGCCGGGTCGAGGGTGGTGATGTCTGAAGAGAGCCTTAAGTAGAGGAATCCAGGAATGCGTTCAGGGCGGGAAGTGCAGCCAAACAAGAGTAAAAAGGAAAGGATGAGGAAGGATGAAATTGTCTTCACTGCCAAAAGCCAATCTTTGCTCACAGGGGAGCGAAGGTCGCAGAGAAATACCAATTCGCATTCAAAAGTCTTTATTTGAATGCGAATTGGGTACAGTCCTTTTATCAAAGCTTCTTCTTAATTAATCTCAAATACATTGCTGCAATCTTATTTTCCGGATTTTTCTTCAGGACATCCAGCCATTCCTCTTCAGCCAGATCGAATTTAGACAATGTGTAGTATGTAACGCCAAGGTTAATGCCAGCCGGGGCATAGTTCGGGTTTTTCCCCTTTGCCTCCTTAAACTCATGGATGGCCTTATCACTAAGCCCCTTGTCCCTGTACACTATTCCGAGCTTCACCTTTACATCCACAAAGTCCGGCCTGAGGGCCACAGCCTTGAGGTATTCTGTCAGCGCCTCATCAAGCAGGCCCATATCATGGTATATCTCCCCTGTGCTGAAATGAAGGTTTGCAAGCTTACCCTTTACAAATGGGTCAATACCTTTCACCTCTATCTCTGCCACCCCTTTGGCTGCACCGTAAACCTTTCTGGCCTTGTCGTATTGCCCCATCTCATTATAAGTAACGGCCAGATTAAGAGAGACCTCGGTATATTTGGGGTTGATCTCCAGGGCCTTTTCAAAATATTTTGAAGCCTTGTCATATGCTCCCTTGGCGCAAGAGATGAGCCCCAGTTTGTTGTATACGTCTGCGAACCTTTGTCCTGCGCCTAAGACCTTCAGGAAAAGCTCCTCTGCCCTGGCATAGTCACCCTTCTGGAAAGATTCTTCCCCTTTTGCGCTCAGTTCCTTTGGATCCATGATTGACCTCCATACTACTTAATTCTTAATTATTACCCAAAAACTGCAAACCACAGAGACCACAGAGATACTTTTCTGTGATAAAAACCTTTTAAAACCTTATATTATCTGTGTTCTCGTTATACTGGCAAATTGCAAAATATATGCTTTCAAAAAATTATGATTTGAGTGCGCAGAGAAAAGATAAAAACGTTTTTTCTTTTGGCATCAAAAGATTTCCTCTGTGTGCTCTGTGGTTCAATTGCAGAATTTAATTGTCACC
>JAENJC010000102.1 GCA_016844545.1 Deltaproteobacteria bacterium
AAATGGACCAGCTGTAATAGCCAAGGAGATCGAGTTTGAAATGGATTATAGACAGGAGAAAGAGTGCGGCATAAGGCCTGATATACCGGAACTTTACTTCTGTGACGACCTGAAGGGTTACGGATGGTGTTTCAGGAAGGGTAGGTATTTGAATATAGGCCTTGGACGTGAAGATAAAGTGGGAATATCAAATCACGTCGAATCTTTCAACCGTTTATTGATTAAGCAAGGCAAGGTTTCGAGTATACCACCTAACTTTAAAGGGCATGCCTATATGTTGTATCCGCCGACCTCCCGTAATCTCGTGGATGACGGGGTCATGCTGATAGGTGATGCAGCCGGCCTGGCACATCCAAAAAGCGGGGAGGGAATCAGACCGGCAATTGAATCAGGCCTAATAGCTGCAAACGTGATTATTGCCGCAGTTGGAAACTATAAAAAAGAGCGACTCCAGCTTTATCCTGAGCTCCTGGAAAAACGCTTAGGCAGATTTAATACCGGCAATTCCTTAGTTCTCTTTCCAGAAGCCCTCAAAAAAACTATTTCACACAAGCTTATGTCCACGAAATGGTTTTCCAGACATATTGTCCTTGACCGCTGGTTCCTCAACTCAAATCAAGGGCCCCTATAATATCGCCCTACCCTTTCAGCATAAAATCGAACACTATCCCTGCCAGCAGTATCGCCCCGACCCTGACATTGCTCTTGAATGCTCTGAATGCTGTTTCTCTGTCAGGGGAGGCATTGACGCTCACAGCCTGATAGATGAAGATGGCGGCTATTGCAGCCAGGGCAGTGTAGTAAACAGGGCCAATCCTGGATATGATGCCAAGGAGAAGAAGCAGCGCCACAGTGCCTGCATAAAGAAAAGAGACGACTGCAACAGCGTGTTTGCCAAAGAATATGGCCGATGACCTTACACCAATCTTCCTGTCGTCTTCGATATCCTGAATGGCGTATATGGTGTCATATGCCGTGGCCCAAAGCGCTGTGGCAAGGAAGATCAGTACAGCCGGCAACTCTACCCTGTCCCTGGCAGCGGCCCATGCAATGATTGCGCCCCACCCGAAGGCGATCCCCATAAAGGCCTGCGGGATTTGAATGAAGCGCTTCATGAAGGGATATGATGTGGCAAGGAAGAGACCAACGAAGCATAGATAAAAAGCAAGGCGGTTTAGCATCAGGGCAAGGATGAAGGCAACTGTGATAAGCAGGATAAAGGTGAACAGGGCCTCTTTTACAGTAAGCCTCCCGGAGGCCAACGGACGCCCCTTTGTCCTCTCCACCTTATCATCAAACTCCCTGTCTGCAAAGTCATTGATGGCGCACCCTGCGCTCCGCATTATGAAGGAGCCGAGAGAAAAGATAATTATCAGCATTAATGGCGGCCTGCCGTTGCCTGCCAAAAAAAGGGACCATAGGGTCGGGAATAATACCAGATATGTTCCGACAGGCTTGGTAAACCTTATCAGATCAAGTAAGGCTCTGATCTTTTCCCTTTCCATTACTGCCCTCGAATATTTTTGGAGAAAAGACCTCGGTAATTGCCCCTTTGAACCCTCCCTCCGTATGTAGCCTGTAACGGCGGGCCCATAAAACAGTGGCATCAGGAAGTCCAAGTTCCCTGCATATCTCCAGCGACATTATCCTGCCGATCTGGAGCCTGTCCCGCCGCGTAAGGATGCTCTGCTCGCTGAGAAGGGTCCCTATAGGAGTATCCCCTTTGGCTATCTCGTTGTATATTTCATCCTTCATCAGGGATGTGGGAAGTATAGAATTTGCATACACCACCCGCTTCTCACCATTCATGAGCCAGACATCCCTATCTATCACCGTCTGTCCAGCCTCTGCCTCTATATATTCCGCCATATCCCTATCAAGACTTACCTCCTCCTGCCGCAGCCTCTGCAATCTGACAGATGACAATAGAGAGGCATTCAGCAGCAGCGTAAGTGAACCGTCAGACAGTAATAACATCCTGGTAGGCGCATCTAAGAAGTCTGATGAACAGACTGAAAGGAACTCGCTTCCATCCATCCATTTGCCTGAAATTATTATATTATAAAGCATACTTACCTTTTTGCCCTTAATATGCATGTCCCATCTGCCTGTGGATGCGACCCTGATTCAAGCCCAAGGAGAGCTCCCCATATCCTGAACCCTTCCCTGCAATACCTGTGGACATCTTCGGGTGTCAGACCGTGGTTACTTGCCCTTGCCCACTTGTCCTTTCCCCATCCATACGGACATCCTGATGCAGAAAATTCTACCTCTGCCTCATCAGGTGTCGCCTTTATTAACGCAGCCTCTACCTGGGGGAAGAGCCATGCAAAGGAGTCAACCTCTCTTTGAAGATACTCTTCAGGGGTAGGGGTGTCTTTCCCCATCCACTTTGCGGCTCCCTTACTCCACAGGGCGGCGGCAAACTCTTCATGGGAATGACCATTCTTCAGGGCAAAAGCCAATGCCGCCAGCTCAAGGTCGGATCGGCTTCTTGCCAGTTTATACCAGTTTTCTTTTGGGTCGGACATAATTTAAATTAATATACCATTTATTCTTCGACTATTTCAACCTTGCAACCAGCCTTGCTGACAAGCCTGTCCATAGCCGAACCGAACAGGAAGGAAGAAATGGAGGAACTTTTGCAGCGGGTGACTACGGCGTAATCTATGTTAAACCTGGCAATCTTTTTAAGGACAAGTTCAGTGTAATCACCCTCCTCAACAAATGCCTGGCAGGAAATCCCAAGACACTCGGCGAGCCACTTTATTTCATCAAGCTTCTTGTTCCCCTGGTCCCTGTATTCCTTAAGGATGGCATGGGTAAGATCGCTGCTGGGTCTGTCTCCCAGGAATCCAAAGTCCGACATCTTGCTGACAATATTTTCAGATACGGATGAATCTATAATGAACAGAGCTGTAAGATTTGCCTTCTCATTCTTGGCCTTGTCTATGGCCAGTTCTACGGCCCTGTCCACCTGGCAGGTGGTGGTGAGAACTAAAAGTATGTTTTTCATAAAGACCTCAACTGTAGGGGCGGCCCCCTGTGGCCGCCCTGGGCAACCACAAAGGATCGCCCTGCACTATATTTTTAACCCAAGCATCGGCCAGTAAAATACTCCAACCAGTATAAAAACCACCCAGGCCGTAATCCCCAATATCAAACCAGGGACAACCATATCCTTTATCTTGAGAAAACCGGATGAATAAGCGATGGCGCAGGCCGGCGTACCCATAGGGAGCATAAATGCCAGTCCTGAAGGGACTGCAATGGCAAATGTCATGACCTTCGGGTCTATACCAAGCTGTTTTGCAATCGATAGCGCTACAGGCATGAGGATGGCTATCACTGCCGCGTTGCTTATAACCTCGGTGAGGGCGATGGACAACAGAGAAAACAGAGCAATAACCACAAGCGGAGATGAGGCCCATTTCATAATGGTCATATTCGCTGTCCATGCTGCAGCACCGCTTTTATCAAGGGCGTACCCGAGGGTGATGGCTCCTCCGTACATGAGGATTACCCCCCAGTTGACGTATTCCTCAACGTCTTTCCATTTTATCAGGTCCAGGACAAAGAGGACTACAACAGAGGCCAGGGCTATGTTGGCAAGACCCAGCTTCTTCCCGAAAAACATCCATGTCAGGATGGTCAGGAGCATTACAAGCCCGATAAGACGCTCTTCCCATGTTACCTTTCCCATCTCTATCTTCCTGTGGACAAGTGCCTCTTCCACCTGGCTTACATTCTTAAGGTCTATCTTAAAGAACCGGAAGAGCATAAAGTAACCTACGGCAAGCATGATAATTACCGCAGGGACCACTGCTACCATCCACTCAAAGAATCCGATAGACTGTCCGGTCGTCTCAAGGAGCATCCCTACTGCCAGTGGATTCCTGGCTCCGCCGAGGAATGTGGCGACACCTCCGATTATGCATCCCCAGGCCATTGCAACGGACAATGCCTTGCCGTATTCGCTCCTCAAAGGCCTGAGTTCAAGGACCTTTGTTATATCTAAAACTATCGGAAACATCATGGCTGCCACCGCATGCTCTGACATCCAGAATGAAAGGAATGCAGGGAATAGATAAACCGCAGTCAAAAGCCTCTTCGGAGTCTTGCCAAACCTGCTGAGGACAGCCAGGGCAAACCTTGTGCTCAGGCCTGACTTCATAAGCGCTGCCGCCAGGATGAAGGCGCCGAGGATAAAGAAGACCGCCTCGTTCCCAAAAAGGGCATAGGCCTTTTTGCTTTCCATTATTCCAAGAAACGGGATGAGAATAATTGCCAGAAGGCTGGTTATGGAAAGGGGGATCAGGGATGTAACCCAGAGGGTCACGCAGACAAAAAAGACTGCTATAGCCTTATGCCCTTCCTGACTCAGGCCAGCGGGTGTCGGAAGGCTTAATATACCCCAAAAGGCAAGGGCAATAAGCAGGAAGAAGAAAGGTCTGTAACTCTTGCTTAAAAGGATGACCCATAAGGGCCTTTTGTCTATCGCTACCGCCATGTCATAGCTCCGAAGAATCGAAGGAGTCCTCGACCTCCCTTACCTTAAGCCTTCTCCGCAATTTGGCAATTTCCCTCGTAGCCAACCCTCCAATCTTTGATTTATAAAGATTGTAGAGGGTCACCTCAAGCTTTGCCTGCTCACCAGTGAAGTACCTGCCTTCTATGGGTGTAATAAATATGCTGACATGCTTTGACCAGTTCATATTGATCTTATTGCTCTTCACTGCGTTATATAGATGTGCAAGCAGAGGAGCTATATCCTCGGTATCAGGTATCTTGTGGCCGCCGTAATCGGAACCCTCAAGAGGCTTAAATATAGGCAGGAGCGGCACAACCCCCATCCTTGTGAGATGGTTTATCCCTTCAATGGTGCTCTCGATCGGCTCAAGTCCTACTATCAGGTTTGAAGTCACTGTTCCGCTCGGGAATATGGACGCTGCATACTGAAGGGCATCCAGATACCTGTCTCTTCCGATATGCCTTGCCTTTCCAGGACATATATTGGCAAATCTTTCTGGATCGTAAATATCCAGATGATATGCAAGGAGGGTGGGCCTCTACTGCCAGGAGGGTATCAAAGTTCTTCTTTATTGCGGTTATATAAGGTTCAACGGATGCTATTCCGTGTCCCTCCCCTTCCAGGTAGCCAAGGGAAATCTGGACAAACTCTGCAATACCTTCTTCAAAGGCCTCGTGGACAATCTCAACTACCTCTCTCACGCTAAGAGCCTTCTTGCCAACCGGCCCCATGACAGAGTTGGCTGAACAAAATTTGCAGTTTTCATAACTTGGAAAAAAATCGCATGAGGCGATAGGAGTGATGGTAAGATATCCGCCGTGGACTGTGCCGACCTGGGCAAAGGGCGTACCTTCAGATGTCTTCTTCTCGTAAAAGGCAGGCGGAGGGATTATACCGACCTCAACTCGTTCGCCGCCCTTTTCAATATAAAAGTTACCGTTATCTTTTAAAAGCAGGTATGGAGACTCTTTCGTAAATGCCTCCCGTACCGGGGCATTCACCCATACATCGTCAGGGAGGATTATATCTATACCGCCGCCTATCCCGGCGCGGGCCAGGAATGCGGCTCTCAGGTCTTTACCCTCTGTGAGCTCTTTCGAAAGCCTTATCCCTTTTGAAGAGAGTTCTAATTTTAGATATCCCGGATTTTTCATTATATCCTGATGGCACACGGCGCCTGGACATAGTCCACCAGATGGGTTATGGAGGCTTTAACCCCGCATAATTCACAGTCAGGGTCTTTCCTGATCTTTACCTCTCTGAAAGTCGTATTCAGGGCATCAAAGACGGAAAGCCTTCCTATTAACTGGTCTCCTATTCCAAGGATCTCCTTCAAAGCCTCTGTGGCCTGCAATACTCCTATGGTGCCTGCCACAGGGCCAAGTATGCCGGCTTCTGAACATGACGGGACAAAACCGGCAGGAGGGATCTCAGGATAGAGGCAACGATAGCATGGGCCTCCGGCATGGGGCTTAAATACCGTAACCTGGCCGTCGAATCTCAGGATGCTTCCAGATATCAGGGTCTTTTTGGCAAAGAAACAGGCGTCGTTAATCAGATACCTGGTAGGGAAGTTATCACTCCCGTCAAGGACTATGTCGTAATCCCTGATTATCTCCCTTACGTTTTCAGAGGTTACCCTTTCCTTATACGCTATGAGCTTGACATTGGGGTTTATGGCGCTTAGAGTTTCCTCCGCTGAAAAGACCTTGGCTTTGCCAACATCGCTTGTTGCATGCAATATCTGCCTCTGAAGGTTGGAAAGGTCCACCACATCGTCATCTGCTATCCCGATGGTTCCGACCCCGGCAGCAGACAGATAGAGGGCGGCAGGGCTTCCCAGCCCACCGGCCCCCATGATGAACACCTTTGCCTTGCAGATCTTATCCTGTCCCTTTCCGCCTACCTCCTTGAGGATGATGTGGCGGCTGTAACGCATTATCTGTTCTTCAGTGAAATTCATTTATACCCTCTGTAGGGGCGGCCCTATGTGGCCGCCCAGGGCAACCACGCCGGGTTGCCCCTACATTATTTATAGATTTTCAGTCAATGCCGTGCTCAGATACCTCTCTCCGGTATCAGGCAGGACCACAACTATCAATTTATCCTTATTCTCAGGCCTCTTTGCGACCTCCAATGCTGCCCAGACCGCAGCGCCAGAGGATATACCGCAGAGTATTCCCTCCTCCTTTGCAAGTCTCCTGGCCATGACAAAGGAATCATCATTGGTAACCTGTATTACTTCATCTATGATCTTTGTATTTAATACATCAGGGACAAAGCCTGCACCGATACCCTGAATTTTGTGAGGTCCCGGTTGCCCCCCTGAAAGTACAGGAGATGCAGTAGGCTCCACAGCAATTGCCTTGAATCCCGGTTTTTTCGCCTTAATAATCTCAGCAACGCCTGTTATAGTCCCACCGGTTCCTACACCGCCAACGAAGATGTCAATCTTACCATCCGTATCGTTCCATATCTCAAGGGCTGTGGTTTGTCTATGTATATCAGGGTTAGATGGGTTCTTGAACTGCTGCGGTATAAAGGATTTAGGGGTCTTTGCAGCCAGTTCCTCTGCAGTCCGGATAGCCCCTTTCATCCCTTCAGTGCCGGGTGTTAATACCAGCTCGGCTCCAAGGAGCTTCATCAGGTTTCTCCTCTCCACGCTCATGGTCTCAGGCATGGTGAGTATCAGCCTATACCCTTTTGCAGCTGCCACAAACGCCAGGGCTATACCAGTATTTCCTGAGGTAGGCTCGATGATCACGGAATCGCTATTAATTAGCCCGGCCTTTTCTGCGGCCTCGATCATACTGACCCCGATCCTGTCCTTCACGCTGGAGAGGGGGTTAAACGATTCAAGTTTTGCTGCCACTGTAGCAACGCAACCAGCTGTTACTCTGTTTAACTTTACCAGAGGTGTATTTCCGATAGTCTTTGTAATATCACTGTAAATCTTCATAAGACCTCCGTTTTACGGGTAACTCTGCGTGGTTACCCTGGGCGGACACATAGGGCCGCCCCTACATTAATTTTTATTCCACAACGATTTCATCATTGATGCTGGCTCCACGGATATTGGTAATTACATGGAACTTGTGGCCAATCTGATAGATGATCGGTTCTTTAATCAGCTTCTGTGGAAAATTCATGTATATTTTTTTTTTGATCGGAGCTCCACCCGCAATGGCAGGAATTATTGAGACCTCATCACCGTCGTTAAGGTGCGTGTCAAGGCCTTGAAGAAAGCGAATATCCTCGTCGTTGAGATAGAGGTTTATAAACCTCCTTACCTTCCCTGTCTCGTCGCAGAGCCTCTCCTTCATCCCAGGGGACGCCTTCTCCAGGGTATCAATCAACTCTCCAATAGTCTTTCCCTCCGCACTTACCTCTTCCTGCCCATTTGTGAGCTTCCTCAAAGGTGTCGGAATCCTTACTTTGACTGCCATTGCGTTTCTCCTTTCCTGCAAATTTATTGGCCTTTTTCAACTATCAGGTGAAATTTAGTCCCATCCTTCTTTGTCCCGACTATCCTGTGCCCTTCCTCTTTCAGAGAACGGGGGACATTCCTTAACGGTTCTCCATCATTAAGGATCACCTCAAGATGTTGACCAGGTTCCAGGGTCTCCAGTTTGAGCTTGGTCTTAACAAAGGTCATTGGGCATACCTCGTTGGTTATATCTAATACTGCATCTACTTTTATATCTGACATGATATCTCCTTATTAAATCCCTTTTCTGTCATCCCCGAGTGTCTCTGTCGGGGATATGGTTTTCAAAAAACCGGATTCCCGATTAAACATTTCGGGAATGACAAAGAGGTGTTGAACTATTCCTGTATGTTTATCTCCAAGGGCGGCTTCGGGTCCTTTACTGCCTTGTCCTTGAAGACATCTTTCATGTGCGCCATATAGCTCTGAATCATCCCTTCTTCTCTGAGAAGTGTT
>JAENJC010000103.1 GCA_016844545.1 Deltaproteobacteria bacterium
ATGGACACGGATAATGGCCGCTGCACTGGCAAGGATAGCCGGTTTAAAGGCCTCTCTTGGATGGACAATGGAGCTTGTAAGGCTTCCCATAGAAACTAACTTTATCTCTATGATCTGATTCTTTGCGGTAAGGGGGACCATCCAAAAACATTCCTTGTCTAAGTTTGCGGCCTCTTCACGCAGGGCTTGATAAACATCCTCAGAGCACCTTATCTGACCCTCTGTAGCAGGGGCCTCAGCGGAAGCCAGACCGCCTGATCGCACCGCTTGTTTCTCCTTGCTTTTGGCTTCTACCTCATTCCCACAAGTAAGACACCATACGTCCTGATCTTCATATATTTCGTGTCTGAGGATGTGATCAATCTCAGTAACCATATTAGTCAAGCCCTCCACCGCCTCTTTATGTAACCCACTACAGCCGGTATGCGGTATTCCGAGTATTGCCAGCTCTAAGACCTGAAGCTTTCGGTATGCAGTTTGTAAATCCATGACAAACCTCCTTGTATAGTTTTTGTATAGTAGACAGACAAAAAAAGAGGGTAACAGTCATAAGGCTGATACCCCCTTGAAACTGATTTGACAAAGCAGAGACAACCAGTTATAAAGAAACAAGAAAAGCCTTGAAGCCTATGATTTACATTCGTAATCAGTAGGTCGCCAGTTCGATTCTGGCAGGTGGCTCCACGAATATCAAGGGTTTGGAGAGATTTCTCCAGACTCTTTTTTATTACATTTGACTCCTATGGCTGCTAACGAATATATAGCCCTCTTTGGTTCCGTCACAAGGGTGATGAAGGCTGAGAAGGTTCTGAAAAGGGAGGGGATATCCTTCACGCTCATGCCGTCCCCCAGGGCCATACCCTCACCATGCGGCCTTGCCATAAAGGTTGGAGAAGCTGAAATACCGGAAGTGGAGAGGATTCTGGAAGAGAAGAAATTAAAGATAACGCATCTGTATCTGAAAAAGCAAGAAGGGTATGAACAGGTATATTGAGTTAGAGGCTGGTATCTAATAACCGGGAAAGGTCCCTGGCTTTTGCTTCTACCTGCTCCCTTTCTTCTTTTATCTGTAGATATTCATCGGCTATGTTCAGGGCTGCAAGGATGGCTATGTTTGTTACGCTTTTGGAGTTGGTTGATACTGATACCTCTTTCATCTTTCCGTCAACAAAATCAGCGACCCTCTGAATGTGACTGTCTTCATTGTCTGCCTTAAGGATATACTCATGACCGAAGATCTCCACCTTGACAGAACGCTTCAAGCTACTTATCCTCCAGGCCCTCTATCTTCTTTATAATTGCGTCAACCCTTTCTCTCACATGTCCCTGGGTTTCTCGAAGGCCTTGATTTTCCCCCTCCAATTCTGCCGCCCTTTTTTTCAGTTCAGAGTTTTCTACGGAGAGTCTATTATTGTCTTCACGTACCGAGGCATACAGCCCTGCAAGACGGTTTATTTTTTCTTCTAACAGGTTTAGATAGTCGCTCATAATATAAATCTCTCCTCAATACGCATTCAGACTGTAATAAAATATCTCTCTTGCCGCAGATTGTCAATATCGAATCTGACTTTGTCCATTTTGTCTGTTGATTTCTCATGTATCTCCATTTAGAATCTCCTTATGGTTCCTGTATTCCATCCAAGGCTTGTAAATGATCCATTTGAAGACCCTTGCCTCTATATTGATATCCAGAGGGAAGGGAGGGCGATCCTCTTTGATATCGGAAGCATAGACGGAGTTGAGGCTGCTAAAGTAATGCGCGTGTCGGATGTCTTCGTATCCCACACCCACATAGACCACTTCATAGGTCTTGACCACCTTCTTAGACTCCTTCTTGGAAGAGATAAAAGGCTGCGAATATTCGGACCGCCGGGGATTATAAGGAACGTGGAGGGGAAGCTCTCTGCCTATACATGGAATCTGGTTAAAGACTATACGTTTTATATTGACGTCCATGAGGTCTCTGAGCAGTCAGTATCCACTGCTAAGTTTATTGCAAGCGAAGGGTTCAGTAGAAGGGATGGAGAAACCAGGCCATTCAACGGCATTTTAATAAAAGAGCCCTTGTTTACTGTGCAGGCGGTCCATCTTGACCATAAGATCCCTTCCCTGGCCTTTTCCATCATGGAAAATTTCCATATAAACATAAACAAGGACGCACTTATGAAATGGGGCTTCCCTGTGGGGCCTTGGCTGAACGACCTCAAGAGGTGTTTCAGGGAAGAGATGCCGATGGATTTCGAGTTTGCTGCCGGGCTTGAAAAGCAAGGAGGTCTTGAGGAAAAGGTATTTACCCTCGGAGAGTTTGTTGAAAAAAGGATTGTCATCATATCAAGGGGACAGAAGGTGACTTACGTGCCGGATGTATCTATAAGCAAAGAGAACAGGGATAAGATAGTAAGGCTGGCGTCCGGCTCAGACACATTTTTCTGCGAGGCGGCATTTTTAGATTCAGACAGGGACAAGGCTTTAAAGAAAAATCATTTGACTGCCAAAGAGGCTGGGGCCATAGCAAGGGAAGCAGGGGTACAGAGACTCGAAATATTTCACTTCTCGCCGAAGTACAGAGACAATCCGTCGGAACTGTATGATGAAGCCTTCAGGGAGTTTTCTGTCCGACCATAGTTCCGCCGTACCCGCACTTTTTTCACGACCCCTTGCAATTATCTTATTTATTTGTTAAAAATATAAATATGGAACTTGTACTGTCAAAAGATTCCCTTGCGCTTTATCTGAGGGATATAGAGAGATTCCCTATCCTGAAAAGGGAAGAGGAGTATGCCCTTGCGGTCAGGTTCAGGGAGCATAACGACCTGGACGCTGCAAAGACACTTGTGACGTCCAATCTGAGGTTCGTCGTGAAGGTTGCGGGCGAATACCGCAGGTTTGGCTTCAAGATTCACGACCTCATCCAGGAGGGGAACATCGGACTTATGATGGCGGTAAAGAAGTTTGACCCATACCGCGGAATCAGGCTTCTCTCATACGCTATCCACTGGATCAGGGCATATATCCACAATTTTACAATGAAGTCCTGGTCTATGGTAAAGATAGGGACCACCGAGGCACAAAGGGTGCTGTTCTCCAAGCTCAGGGGGCTGCGGTCGTCAAGTCTCAATTCAAAGGAGATAGCCGAATCCCTCAATGTAAAAGAATCAGAGGTGACCTCCATGGAAGAGAGGCTGGCAAACCAGGATATCTCCCTCGACGCTCCTTTATCTGATGATTCCGGTCAGAGCAGGATGGACATGATTGAGGATGAGAGACCTGATCAGGAAGAGTTGTTTGCTTCTTTAAGGGAGTCGAATATCTTCAAAGTAAGGTCCATGCGGCCCTGGCAAGTTTATCAGAAAAGGAATCTTTTATCGTAAAGAACAGGCTTATGTCTGATGAGCCCCTGACGTTGCAGGGTATCGGCGATAAATTTGGAATATCAAGGGAAAGGGCAAGGCAGATAGAGGCGGCAACGATAAAGAAGCTAAAAGGGCTTCTAAGCTAAGGGGTGGCCATGGGACATGAGATCAAGAGGATAGGGGTTCTTACAGGCGGCGGTGATTGCCCGGGGCTTAATGCTGTCATAAGGGGCGTGGTAAAGAGCGCATCAAACCTTTATCAGTGGGAGATAATAGGTATAGAGGACGGCTTTGAAGGTCTCATGAATGGCAAGGTCAGGCCACTCAACCAGGAGAATATAAAGGGGATATTGACACTTGGAGGGACCATCCTTGGTACAACCAACAGAGGGAATCCCTTTGATTTCGTGGGTACAGATGGGACAAAGAAAGACCTCTCATCTGTCGTCCTTGAAAATATCAAAAGGCTTTCTCTTGACGGACTCATTGTCGTAGGCGGCGACGGTTCCCTCTCCATTGCAAACCAGCTTTACAAGATGGGGGCGCCGGTAGTCGGTGTTCCCAAGACGATAGACAACGACCTCTCTGTTACCGATGTTACATTCGGATTTGATACGGCGGTGAATACTGCGAGGGACGCCCTGGACAGGTTGCATTCAACTGCCGAGAGCCACCACAGGGTAATAGTTCTGGAGTTAATGGGGCGGTATGCAGGGTGGATTGCCCTCCATGCTGGGATTGCAGGAGGCGCCGATGTGATCCTGATACCTGAGATACCTTATGACATAGGCAAGGTCTGCGATAAGATGCGGAGTCAGTTTCGCGGAAAGAGCGGTTTCGGCATAGTCGTTGTTGCAGAAGGGGCAAAACCTCTCGGCGGTGATGTGGTCACGAAGGCCCCTGCCGGAATGGGAAAGTTAGAAAGGCTTGGTGGGGTGGGAAACAAGGTGGGAGACGATATAGCCATGTGCCTCGGACCAGAAGGGGTAGATGTAAGAGTTACAGTCCTCGGCCATATACAGAGGGGAGGCTCTCCAAGCGCCTTTGACAGGATTCTTTCAACGAGGTTCGGTCATGAAGCTGTCGAGCTTATTGCCAGAGGCGACTTCGGAAAGATGGTAGCCCTGAAAGGCCAGGATATTGTTCCTGTGAAGCTGGAAGAAGCTGTAAGCAGGATGAGGAGCGTTCCGCCTGAAGGTCAGTTAGTTAAGACCGCCGAGGCCATAGGGGTATCGTTTGGAAGGTAGGAACTAAACCTCCAAAACCAGTCCTGTAACAGTTTTTGGACGCATCCGGCAGACACAGTATCCTTTATGTTTGTTTACAAAAAAGAAAAGAAGGGGCGGGTTTGAAACCAGCCCCTACAAGAGATTTGACCAGAAGACTCTACTGCGGTGTCTCCATCAATTTAAGCAGATTTTGAGCGTCCATGTATCCCGGCACAAGCCTTCCATCTGGGAGTATTATTGCAGGTGTGCCGCTTATACCGAGCTTTTCAGCAAGTTTTATATTTTCATCCAATACCTTTGTCTCGCATTCCACCTTTGGAACATCCTTGCCCTCGAATGCATCGTCAAGAAGCTTAACAGAATTTTTACACTGAACGGCCTTTGATTTTTCATACGACTGGGGGTGTAACTTTACAAGTGGAAACAGCTTGACATAAAAGGATATATCCTTTCTTACTATGAGCTTATTTTTTGCATCCGGATCTCCAACTATCAGGGAATCTGCAAGAGGTATTGATTTGACATCGAGCTTCTTCATCTCAGGCGGCTTCCCTATTTTTTCTATGGGGATCATGGCCTGTATGACTATGGCGTATTTCTTCCCGTAATCCATGTGGACCTTAACGGTCTTTCCGTTCTGCTTTCCGGTTACCTCCCAAAGCCCCTTTGCGGAAGCCTGGGACACATTGTCAACCTCCAGCTTCAGGAGCTTTGACGCCTCCTCTTTTGTAAGACTGTGGCAGCTTGCACAGTCCTGACCGCAACCTGGAGGACCCTGGAAGGTAAATCCAACCGATGGAAATAACATGGTCATGAGAATTGATATGGCGAGAAAGATTTGGTGCATTGTAAATAACCCCCTTTCAACGTATGATCTGACTCAGTATAAGATATTGATAAATAATACGCAACACTAAAGAAAGCAGGCCTACAAAAAAAAGCGGAGAGCTCAAATCGCTATAACTTACACGACGGCTTTTTGTGAAACTGTGGTTGCGAACAGATACTGCCCCTTCATTTTATTAGTGTTGTCTCAACATGACGGTCCAGATGGCACCGGTAACATTCCCGTAAGGGGAAGGCTACCCTGTCGTGACATCTGCCGCAATACTTTCCATCCAATATGTCCCACATGGTCATGTCTATATTTCCACCCTTTGCCTGAACAAAAATACCGGGATGACAAGTCTTGCAGCTCAGCCAGTAGGTATGGACATCGTGAGGGAACAGGACATCGGTCATAACTGCCATTTTTGACTTGATTATAACAGGGGCGTTGTATGGTTTTTCCTCCATCGATCCGTCAAGAGATGAAATTGGGGAGAATAATTTCATCCTCACACTCTCTGCCCAGTCGATCAGTCCGTACTTGTCTCGTGGAAGAAGTGTGAGCGGTATTGCCATCTTTCGTGGTGCATATCGCGAAGCCTTATTTTCCTTATCCTTTCCGGCGGCTAAAGATGAGGAGGCCAGGCAAAATATCAGTATCAATGATGCTGATGTTCTAAGAAAATGATTCAAAATGGTCATATGTTTACTCCTGAAACGACGGCTCCTATTTGATGTTTCATGGATTGAATCTTCTCTTAAGCACGGCAACTGTAACACAAATAGAGTGTTTAATAAAGGGGTTCTTCCAGTCGATTACTATTTCCTGGTGAATAGCTGTATGGGGACCTCTGATTATCGAAATACGAAAGTATAGATCATGTTTAACTTTACGGCAGATATCAGATTTAATTTGACATTTATATTTTGGTATGTTAGGAAGCAAGGGACGGGAAGTTGAGACGGACATATTAGCATGCAGTCAGGAATATGTAATTTCGAGATTACCTGAAAATCTGTAAAACCTATTAAAGCTTTTTTATAAAGATAGAAGATTAGGAGGTGAAATCCTCATTGGTTTTTGAGCGGTTCGTTGAATGTGTTGGCACTATATCTGGTCCAAAGCCAACCTGGGGTACAGCAGGTCTGCTAATCAGTATTCACAAGTTATTTAACTTGGAAGATATTAAAATTTTGGATAGGGGGGAGATATGAAATTAAGATTCATGTTAGTTTTGCTTTTAGGCGCCTTTGTTTTTCTATTGATGCCAAGACACTCATCTGCTGAGTATGGGGATATCATACTTAACAAAAAGGCCGAAAGTATGAGAGCGGCGGAGGTTAAAGATGTGATGTTTCCCCACTGGTTCCATCGTATACGTTTTAAATGCAAGGTCTGTCACGAAGACATCTTTGTTCTTAAGTCGGGCGCAAACGATATTGATATGAATAAGATTATGGATGGAGAAATGTGCGGGAAGTGCCATAATGGAATTATAGCATGGGAACCCGTTTATTGTGACAGGTGTCATTCATGGGAACCAGGCTGGGAGCCTGGGCCTGTTCAGCGTTCAAAGAAGATAAATGGAGCAGCAAAGTAGCTTTATCTAGAAGACAAATAGACAGAAAGGGGGTATTTTAGATGACAACATATAGTAAATTTAAAAAACTGCTTCTATTCCCAGCGATTTTTTTGATTATGTTTTGTATCACTGCAGTTGCGGCAGAAAAAAAACCAGTAACTAAACCTGCTGCTCCTAAAGCTGCAGCAGCACCAGCAGCGCCAGCAGCACCAGCAGGAACCACGACATTACAGGATCCAAATAATCCATTGAATCCAATTTACCTGGATTCAAAAGGTGGTACAGCAGGCACTGGTGATATTAAAAAATCAGGGCTTGCATCCGTAGATGCCAAGGCCGGTGCTGGATGGCACCCTGCTGCCCTTGCCTCAACAAATCTTCCAATGGATAAATATGGATTAATAGATTGGGCGAAGGTTGTTCGGGCAAATACCGTGATTGCTCCAAGGTTTAGCCTTGATCCTGCAGCAAAGCCGGATGACGAGACAATCCTTGATATGACCATCTTATTCGAAACAAAAAGCAATTTTATGGATAACGTGCCATTCCCGCATTATATGCACACATGGTGGTTAAAATGCGAGGCGTGCCATCAGTCCGTTGGAGGACCGATCTTTGAGATGGGCGCTGGAGCGAATAAAGTGAAGATGGTTGAAATGTCGGATGGGAAGTGGTGCGGGAGATGTCATGGGAGGGTTGCTTTCCCTCTTGCCGATTGCAGGAGATGCCACACCTGGCCAAAGGCAAAGAAACCTGACGAGACTATGACATTAAGAGCGGTGCAACAGTAGGGATATAGGTATCTTAGTGCTGTATAGGGATTAATAATGAATATCTTTAAAATGTTTACCTTAATTGGCTTAATCGGTATTGAGGTAATGAGCCCGCTTCATGCACTTGGTAAAGAGCCCCAGGACATCATTGTTTTTAAAGCAAATAAGGAGAGCAGGGAACTCACAATACGAAAAATAAATGTAAGGACTGTCATCCAGCCATTTTTGCAGAGAAAATAGGAACAGCTGACATTACGATGAAAAAAAATATGAGCGGTGAATACTGTGGTAAGTGCCATACAGGAGAGAAGGCTTTTGATCTTTCCAACTGTAACCGGTGTCATAAAAAATAGCTGTTTTAATTTACCGCAGAGACGCTGAGTAACGCCCCCTCGCTCCCCCTCCTAAATTACCAAGAAGTTCATAAGTATTAAGGTTTTGGTTGACATTAGCCATATCAATTATGTCGTAGTAATAATTCACAATTAAGGCGCTTGACTGTTAATACAGTTGTGGTAAAGTTCATTGTAACATCTCAGAGCAATTTCCTAAATTGACTTCTTATAAACTTGAGGATAGTGATGATTGCCGCCTTTGACACTATTGAAAAACATCATAACGCAAGATACACATATGCCGACTACTATGCGATTCAGGACGATAAGAGGTATGAAGTCCACGAAGGAGAGCTTATGATGGTTCCTGCGCCGCTTACAGCCCATCAAAGGATTTCAAGAAAGATTGAACGCATCATTGATGACTTTGTAACAAAAAATGACCTTGGGGAGGTTTTTGATGCCCCAACGGATGTTGTCCTTGCAGAAGACGTTGTCGTCCAACCGGACATCTTGTTTATCAGTAAGGAGAGGGCAGGCATTATTGGTGAAAAGGCTGTTATGGGTGCACCGGATATGGTTGTAGAGATACTATCTCCCTCATCAATATATTCTGATACGGTAAGGAAAAAAGGGTTTTATCAAAGATATGGGGTAAGAGAGTACTGGCTTGTGTTCCCTGAAGAAAAGGCCATAGAGGTATTGACACTTGAAGGTGATCTATATAAGGAGCTTGATTCTGCAAAGGACGAAGGTAAGGTAAGGTCAAAGGTCCTCAACGGACTTGAGGTCAATATTAAGGATGTATTTTAGGACATTGGACGATTAAGGATAGTTTTATACCAAGTTGCTTTTAAACATATAATTATTGCCATTACTGAAAGCTTACTTGGTATTATGCACGGGCATTCAAATGTCTTTATTTGAATGCGAATTGGTATTAGAATTCAACGATGGGCATATAATTTTAGAATCTAAAAAGGAGGCAATATGAAAACAGGAAATGTAAGCAAGATTCTGGCAATAGTTTTATCAACGGCCGCCCTCGCGGTTTACGGCTGCGGTGGTGGTTCAAGCGGTGGTGGCGCCACAACCGGAACCACAACCGGCGGAACGACGATTACAGGTGCAACACAGGCGAACAGCGCGGGAGCATCGGCAACCCAGACCGCATCAATAGGCTCAAATACCGGCCAGTCGCTCACGCACTGGAATATCGCTCACCACTTGCGGGAAAGGACAAACGTTTTAATAAGATGCACGCTGCACAGTTGAAGGCGTTCAAGTCGCCCATCGCCAGAAAGGCTGCATTCTTAAAGAAGGCAAAGGCAGCCGCAACTATCCATAAAGCGCCAGTCAACATCCCGAGTACACCGGTCGCATGCAATGACGGCGGGACTCTAACCTTCAGCGGTACATACGACAATGTAGCCTCCACCTTCGCTATCAACTTTGTCTATAATGACTGCCTTGAATACGGCGAGCGTCTAAACGGCCCTATGAGCATCAGCGGCTCCTTCTCAACAGGCAATGAGACATTTACCATTACCATCGGCGATGGAGACGGGACAATAGAAGCATTGAACACTGCCGGAGTCATGATCGACTTCAAGGCGGAACAGTTTATGGATACCACTTATACTACGCTCTACGCCTACTATATCGCGGATATGAGCGTGAGCGCGAGCGGCGAGGTACTGTCAACAGGGTACAGCCTTACCATGACGGCCAACGGCAAAGAGAAGTACAGCGACTATACAGAGGTCTATAACATGACCTTCTCAAACCTCAAGTTCGTGAGCACCTTTGTCGCTCCGGCAACGACAAGCGCCTTCTCAGGCACCGATACGGTTGACGGCGGATTTACAGAGTCGTGGACAGGGACATCGGGCACCGAGAGCGTCAGCACTACCTTTACGAGCTTTGTCATCGCATGGAGCGTACCGGCCGGCGCAGCTTATTATGAGTTCAGCGCTGACGGAACGGTGGCCACCGACTTTACGCCGAATGCCTATTGCGGCATTGAAGGGACATGGGTCATTGACACCACCACACCAATCCAGATAGACAATAACGGCGTTCCTCTCCAGGGCGTGATGGTGATAAACTCCAAC
>JAENJC010000014.1 GCA_016844545.1 Deltaproteobacteria bacterium
GCCCTTTCCGCTCTTATGCCCAGGGGTGTGAAAAGAAACTTTACGACTCTGGGCAAGGCTCACAAGGGCATCGAAGAGCGGGGTCTTATATTGTCTATCGTCTACTTCAATCATATATGTCAAATGAGAAAGGGGGGTTATCCTGTTTAATATCCCTGCAAGGAGGAATGGTTCTCCGGGAAGGTCTCACCCGAAGCTATCAGGTCCCATATAAGAAACGCCATGACCTCCGGGGCAACAACCGTGTGTTTGTTGTTTGATTCTGCCATCCCGCTTCTAAGGGCCTTTCTCGCTTCCATGCTTCCAGTGAGATCGAATATTACATCTACAGAATCGCCAAGCCGGACTAAATCCTGGATTCCCGGATAAATCTTTATGTTTTCTTTTTCGGCTATCTTGACTCCAGGAGCATCAGGCCTTACTTCTACAAGCCCAACGATTCTGGTCCGTTTGCCTTTCTGTTCGGTCATCTTTTTAAGGAATAAGCTGCCGACGCGTCCAAGCCCTGCTATTGCTATCGTCACTTCGTTCACTGCGTCGGCTCCTATATGTAGCGTTATCTATTTTACCCCACCCTCACACCATCCGGGTGCAAGAACCTCTCCGAGGCCTTAATCCTCTATCGCTCCGGGTATAAATCACTGAGAGAGGGCGCGGGGATGGGGTAATCATGTTGAGTTTATTCTTTTTGAATTATGCAGTATAAGCAAACAGAGGTTCCGTGTCCCTGATGACCCTCTTCTGTTTTCTATTGGCCTCTCTGAGGTATTTAGGGATTCTGAATACCCCTTGGTGGGTAATCCCATCATAAAAATTGAGTTTTCCCTTAATCCTCTTGCTTATCCTTTTGTCAACCTCCTCTGCTGGAAGGTTAAGCGGGTCGACATTTTTTGATGCGAGGGTAAACCCCCACGGACGGCCAAAGGATGGGATGTTTGCATAATAAGGGGAGACTACCGGAAATACCGTAGAGAGGGTGTTATTGACGGCAGTATAGTTTAAAAGGAAATTGGGAGATATGGTTCCTGTCTGCTGGGATATTATCCCGGCATCGGTAAGTCTCTCTGTTACGATATTGTAGAACTCCTGTGTATAGAGGAGATAGGCAGGCCCTTCCTCCACCGGTTCGGATATATCAATGATAATCACATCAAATTTCTCATTAGTATCTTCAAGGTACTTTCTTGCATCCATGTACCGGAGTTCGGCCCTTGGATCGTCAAAGGCACCCTGATGATACTCGGGAAGCAGCTCGCGGCATCTGTCAACGACCTCCTTGTCTATATCGACCATTACCGCCCTCTTGACAGTCTTATGCCTCAAAACCTCTCTGAGGGTCGCCCCTTCCCCACCACCTACGATAAATACGCTCTCGGGCTTAGGGTGTGTGAGCATGGCCGGATGGACCAGGGCCTCATGGTAAATAAACTCATCAACCTCGCTGGACTGCATCTTTCCGTCCAGGATAAGGCACTTGCCATAACTCCCGGTCTCGAGGATCTCCATTGACTGGTATTCGGTTTTTCCTGAGTACAGGGTCTTCTTTATCCCGTGGATATGTCCCTCTTCAGGGCTGAGGTTATCAAAGAACCAATTGGAGTTGCGATGTGCCTTCATATGTGCGCGGAGCCTCTATTTTTTTGTTTTTTTCCTCGGTTACCTTATGCGGAAGCTTTCCGTTCTTAGTGGGGAGAATCCCCCTCTTCATCTCAACCATAGACGGGCTCTTGCATTTAAATCTTTCAATCAGGAAGTTGGCGGCCACTTCGGGCTTAATCAGGTCTCCGCAAGTAAATACATCCACTGCAGCATAACCATACTCCGGCCATGTATGGATAGAAAGGTGTGACTCGGCAATAACCACCATGCCGCTGATGCCGAATGGACTGAATTCGTGAAAGGCGATCTCCACTATAGTTGCCTTTGCCTCCTGCGCCGCCGAAACCATAGCATTTCTCACCGTAGCAAGGTCGGCAAGAATTTTCTTGTCGCAGTCCTTCATTTCCAGCAGTAAGTGTTTACCCAGTGCGTTCACCCATCTACCTCCTCTTCTTCTTTATATTTTCCCTGATGTCCTTGTCTATTGAGCTTTTACGACTCTTTTAAACAGGCAGGCCGCATGGATCAACCCTCGCTCGACCCTGTCTTCTTTTGATTGCAAAATTATACAGTAGATTTCAGGGAATGCAAGAAAAAAATGAGGCAAAAACAAACTTTTTTAGAATGATGTAAATCCTTTACAGACAATGCTTTGCTGTCAATTTAAACGGCAAATAAAACTATAGGTTAAAATGAATAAACCCTCATCCCTTAAGGCTTTATACGACTGGCATTGCGGGAAAGGCTGAACCTGAGAGGGTATAAAAGGTATCGTTACAGGTGGTCTTTGCTTCAAAGTCCCGCACAGGTATCATCTACGAAATCCCTTGTCCTGAGAGCCACCATCTGGTATCATCTTCTTCATGCAAAAAACATCTAAGACTCAAAACATAGCCTTATTGGTTGCGGCTATTCTCCTCCTCTCAGCAGGAGTTTTTGTGTCTCGTATATTTAAGGAGACAAAACCTTTTCACCGTTCCGAGTACATCATGGGAACCATCTTTGACATCACCGCCGTGGGAGGGAGTGAAGAAGTTTTTGGAGAGGCTGCCACAAAGGCATTCAACGAGATAAAACGGATAGATGATTTAATGAGCCGCTATAAAGAGGGGAGCGAGGTATCTCTCATCAATAAAAATGCAGGGATCGTCCCTGTAAAGGTGGGGCATGAGTTGGTAGAGGTATTGCAAGAGGCAAGGACTATCTCAGAGTTCTCTGACGGGGCCTTTGACGTTACCATAGGACCGCTGACGAACCTATGGGGTTTTGATCTGGAGAAAAATGTCGTCCCTCCGAAAGAAAAAATTGAAGAGCTTAAGGGGCTTGTAAACTATAGAAAACTCAAGATAGATGAGGCGGCTTCAACTGTTTACCTGGAAGAGAAGGGGATGATGATAGACGTGGGAGGGATTGCCAAGGGTTATTCTCTTGCCAAGGCGATGAAGGTCTTTGAGGATGCGGGGATAAAGGATGTCATGATAAATGCCGGAGGGAATCTGAATCTTAGAGGTGTTAAGAAAGGAAAGCCTTGGAGAATCGGAATACAGGACCCCAGGGATGAGAGCAAACTCATTGGGACAGTTAGGATTACAGATATCTCTGTTGCCACCTCAGGAGATTACCAGAGGTACTTTATACAAGACGGCGTCAGATACCATCACATCCTTGATCCAAAGACCGGTTTTCCAGCAAAGGGACTGATTAGCGCGACGGTAATAGGAAGAGGCAAGACCTCGATGGATGGGTTGTCGTCAGCTATCTTTATCTTGGGCGCGGACAAAGGGGCCGCCCTCATGAAAAAAGCGGGAGTAGAAGGGATCATGCTGGCAGAGGACGGCAGGATAACCGTTTCGGAAGGCCTTAAGGAAAGGTTTCTACGCAAGCCGTAGAGCAATACTGTTTAGATAGGTGTTATTCGTTAGTTCACCCCCACCCTAACCCTCCCCCGTCAAGGGGAGGGAACTCTAATAAATCTCCCCTCCCCTGGCGGGAGGGGATTGAGGGGAGGGGGAACGTGTTATACGCCTAAGAGAAGAGCCTTGAGCCTCAGAGCGCCATTTGATAAGGCAGCCATTCCGACTTAATTATCTATCTATGCGCATACCATCTTGAAACTAAATCTATTGTCCTGTATATTCCCTTGATGAATAACTTATCTAATAGCTCTTGCCGTTTATTACTATTTGCCCTCCTGCTCATATTGACACCATATGACACAACTGCTGGGGAAAAAGTAAGGGTCGTAACTACTATTCCGACCCTTAAGGAGTTTGTGAGGCAGGTTGGGGGAGAAAGGGTCGAGGTTGTCAGTCTTTTGAAGGGAGGTGAAGACCTCCACACCTTTGATCCGAGGCCCAGTGACACAAGGGCGGTTTATAACGCAGAGGTACTCATCAAGATAGGGATAGGGCTTGACGAGTGGGCAGACAAGGTTGCAGCAGCATCAGGTAACAAGAAACTGATCATGATAGAAACCTCTAAGGGAGTAAACGTCATCTCCTCTCCAGGTGAAAACCCCTCTCATACCCACGGGAACCCTCATATCTGGCATGACCCTGAGAATGCAAAGATGATGGTGGAGAATATCTATCAGGCATTTGTCAAGGCATCGCCAGCTAATGCTGACTATTTTAAGGTCAGCAGGGATGCCTATATAGCCCGACTCACGGAACTGGATAAAGAGCTTGATGCAACTCTTTCGGATATAAAAGACAGGAGGGTGGTCACCTACCACCCGGGATGGGCATACCTTTTAAGGAGGTTCCAACTCCGGGATATGTTCAGCATAGAGAAGGCGCCTGGAAGGGAGCCCTCTGCAAGGGAGATAGCCAGGGGAATAGAGATTATCAGAAAGGAAAATATCAGACTTATCCTGGGAGAGCCTGAGGCGCCTAAAAAGGTGCTGGACATAATCTCCAAGGAATCCGGGGCCGTGGCAGTAAACCTTGCCCCTGAGATAGGAAGCCTCCCCCAGGCAACCGGGTATATAGAGATGATGCGGTATAATGTTAGGGAGATTGCGAAGGGGCTGAAGTGACCATGGAACCTGTTATACAAATTAAAGGCCTGACCGTCTCTTACAACAGCGAGGTCGCCCTTCAGGATATAAATATGGAGATTTATAAGGGCGAGTTTGTAGGTATACTCGGGCCTAACGGCTCAGGGAAGACAACACTCCTTAAGGCAGTTCTGGGGTTAATATCACCGGCGCAGGGAGAGATAAGACTATTCGGCGGCCCGGTTGACGCTGCTGCCAGGAAGAGGATGGGGTACGTCCCACAGAAAGGTTCAATAGACCTCACCTTCCCCGTAAAGGTCTTTGATGCAGTAATGATGGGAAGATACCCTTTGATGGGACTTTTCAGGTATCCGTCCAGGTCAGACAGGATTCTTGTTGAGGAGGTATTAAAGGGAGTGGACGCCTGGCACCTCAGGGGCAAACCGATAGGAGAGCTTTCCGGAGGTGAGGCCCAGAGGGTGTGGATTGCTAGGGCGCTGGTGTCAAATCCCGAGATACTCCTCCTTGATGAACCGACCACGGGGCTTGATGTCATGTCCCAGGGGCAGATAATAGATCTTATTCATCGGATCCATGAGGGGAAAGGACTCACGGTCCTCTACGTCACCCATGAGGTAAATAATGTATCCTGTTATCTCGACAAGGTTGCGTACCTCAAGAAAACCCTGTATGCCTATGGTCATCCAAACGATGTGATAAAGGTGGAGACCCTGAGGGAGGTGTATGCCGGCGAGGTTGAGGTGATCCAGGGAGTTGACAGGCCGTTGGTGGTAGTAGGAGACCACTGCCATGTCTGAAATATTTCAGTATGATTTCATGCGCCATGCCCTGATGGCAGCGGTCTTGGTGGGAGGGGTCTGTTCCATCATCGGGGTATATGTGGTATTGAAGGGGCTCTCCTTTATAGGCGATGGTGTTGCTCATGCCTCATTCGGCGGGGTTGTCCTGGGATTTCTCCTTGGGATAAATCCGCTCATAACCTCTGTCCTCTTTGCATTCATCATGGTGGGTCTTGTATCCATCTTTACCGGAAAAGGAAAGATGAAGACAGACCCTGCCATTGGCGTCTTTTTCTCGTTCATGATGGCCCTGGCCATCCTTTTCATAGGGCTTATGAGGTCATACAATGCGGAGCTTTACAGCTACCTCTTCGGTAGTATAATATCCGTCACCGCCACCGACCTTCTTATCATGCTGGCACTTGGCATCATTGTCCTCGGCACAGTCGCAGTCTTCTTCAAGGAGCTTCTTTATGTGACCTTTGACCCGGAGATGGCACTGGCCTCCGGGATCAGGGCCGGGCATTTCAACTTCCTTATTCTTGCCCTCCTTGGACTGACCATAGTAATATCCATAAAGTCTGTGGGGATGATCCTTGTGCTGGCGCTGATAGTCATCCCGGCGTCATGCGCCCACCAGCTTACAAGGAACATAAAAACCATGTTTATACTTTCGCCGCTGTTCGGAATAACCGCATCTATTGGCGGCCTCTGCCTGTCTTACTACTTTGATTTGCCATCAGGCGCCACAATTGTTATAATACTCACCTTTATATTTTTCCTGACAGCATTGAAAAGAGTTAAAGGCTAAGAAATATTTAAGCTATATTTGTCTAACTCCCCCCAACCCCCTCTTTACTAAAGAGGGGGTGCCGAAGGCGGGGGCGTTTTCAATTACAAAAGGAGAGACGGATGATACTGCAGCACCTCGATTTTGAGAAACCTATAGCCGAACTTGAGAGAAAGATGGAGGAGCTGAGGGAGCTTACAGTCAGCGGAAAGATTGACTTCACTGAGGAGATAAGAAAGCTTGACAAGAAGGTAAAGAAGCTCCAGACAGAGACGTTTTCCAACCTCACCAAGTGGCAGAAGGTCCTCCTGTCAAGGCACATAAACAGGCCCTACACCCTGGACTATATCCCCTTTGTCTTCACCGATTTTATAGAGCTGCACGGGGACAGGAATTTCAAGGACGACCCTGCTATTGTGGGAGGTCTGGCAAAGATTGACGGGATGCCGGTGATGGTCATGGGACAGCAGAAGGGGCGGAACACAAAGGAGAAAATATACCGCAATTTCGGGATGCCACACCCTGAAGGGTACAGGAAGGCATTGAGGCTCATGAGGATGGCGGAGAGGTTCAATATCCAGCTAGTCACATTCATAGACACCCCCGGTGCATACCCAGGCCTTGGGGCCGAAGAGAGGGGACAGGCGGAGGCCATAGCTAAAAATCTCAAGGAAATGGCTGTGCTGAAGACCCCCATTGTCTCCATAGTGATAGGCGAGGGCGGAAGTGGAGGCGCACTGGCCATAGGTGTTTCAGACAGGGTGTTGATGATGGAGTATGCCACATATTCGGTTATCTCCCCCGAAGGTTGCGCGGCAATCCTCTGGAATGACGGAACAAAGGCGGAGCTAGCAGCAGAGGCACTGAAGCTCACAGCAGACGACCTTGTGGAGCTTGGTGTAATAGACGGGATTGTAAAAGAACCGGTCGGAGGAGCCCACAGGAGTCATGAGGGGGCGGCACAGAACCTCAAGAAAGCCATATTAGACTCCTTCGTGGAGTTAAAAAAGCTCTCCACTGAAGAGCTTACGGACAAGAGGTACAATAAATTCAGGAAGATGGGGACGTATGTAGAGGGGTAAGAAGAAAGAATTATCTCTCTCCCTTAGGGTCTGGGTGGAGGTGGAATAAAATATGGTACGGAGGAAGTCAAGCTAAATGGCAAATGAGCCCAACAAAGTAATCTACTCCATGGTCGGAGTAAGCAAGTTTTACGACAAGAAGCCGATACTGAAGGACATCTACCTTTCCTACTTCTACGGGGCTAAGATAGGGGTCCTGGGTCTCAATGGCTCAGGTAAGAGTTCTCTCCTCCGCATCCTGGCAGGAGTGGATAAGGAGTTTAACGGAGAGACTGTCCTTTCCCCAGGCCATACCATTGGTTTTCTTGAGCAGGAGCCAAGGCTTGATGAGACAAAGACTGTGCGGGAGATAGTCGAGCAGGCTGTTCAGGAGACTGTAGATGCCCTAAAAGAGTTTAATGAGATAAACGATAAATTCTCGGAGCCGATGTCTGACGACGAGATGACAAGACTCTGTGAACGTCAGGCCGCAGTGCAGGAGAAGCTTGATGCCCTTGATGCGTGGGAACTGGACAGCAGGCTTGAGATGGCGATGGATGCTCTGCGCTGTCCTCCCGGAGACACCCTGGTAAAGGTGCTTTCAGGGGGTGAAAAAAGGCGTGTGGCACTATGCAGGCTCCTTTTGCAAAAACCGGACATCCTCCTTCTTGATGAGCCTACCAACCACCTTGATGCCGAGTCTGTTGCATGGCTTGAACACCATCTTCAGCAATATCAAGGGACAGTAATTGCAGTTACCCACGACAGATACTTCCTTGACAACGTGGCCGGGTGGATACTGGAACTGGACAGGGGTGAAGGTATCCCGTGGAAAGGCAACTACTCCTCATGGCTTGAGCAGAAGCAGAACAGGCTGAAGCAGGAAGAAAAGGGCGAGAGCCAGCGGCAGAAGACCCTCCAGCGAGAGCTGGAGTGGATCAGGATGTCGCCTAAGGGGAGGCATGCCAAATCAAAGGCCCGCATTACCTCCTACGAGGCCCTCCTTGCCCAGAACAAGGAGAAGAACGAAAAGGAGCTTGAGATATACATTCCGCCCGGACCAAGGCTTGGGAATGTGGTAATCGAGGCAAACAATGTCACCAAGGCCTTTGGAGAGCGTCTCCTTATGGAGGGGATGACCTTCGCCCTTCCTCCCGGAGGGATAGTCGGGATTATTGGCCCGAACGGGGCAGGTAAGACGACCATGTTTAAAATGATAGCTGGCCAGGAAAAGCCCGACTCCGGAACTTTCAGGATCGGAGAGACGGTAAAGCTCGCCTATATAGAACAGAGCCGCGAGACCCTCGATCCGAACAAGACCATATGGGAGATGATATCAGGCGGTCAGGACATGATCCAGCTTGGAAGCCGCCAGGTCAACTCCAGGGCATATGTGGCAAGGTTTAACCTCTCAGGTGCAGACCAGCAGAAGAAGGTAGGGACGCTCTCAGGTGGAGAGAGGAACAGGGTACATCTTGCCATGATGCTGAAGGAAGAGGCAAACGTATTGCTCCTTGACGAGCCTACCAACGACCTAGACGTGAACACCATGCGCGCCCTCGAAGAGGCGCTGGAGAACTTCGCCGGGTGTGCCGTAGTGATCAGCCATGACCGGTGGTTTCTGGACCGCACTGCAACCCACATCCTCGCCTTTGAGGGAGACAGTAAGGTCACATGGTTCGAAGGTAACTATTCCGAATATGAGGCGGACAGGAAGTCTCGCCTGGGCGCAGCCGCAGACCAGCCACACAGGATCAAATACAGGCAGTTGACGCGGGGATAGTTGTAGGGGCGAGTTTAAAAACCCGCCCCTATCCTGAAGATTTACTTAATCGACAACAGTTCAACCTCGAATATCAATGTCGCATTTGGCCCGATCTGTCCCCCTGCTCCGCGCTCACCGTAGGCAATATTGGAAGGGATAAACAACTGCCATTTGGAACCGACCTTCATCAACCGCAACGCCTCTGTCCATCCTTTTATAACGCCATTTACAGGAAAGCTTACAGCCTCTCCACGTTTGTAGGAGCTGTCAAACTCTGTGCCGTCGATCAGGGTGCCGCGATAATTTACTGAGACTGTATCTGTATCCTTTGGCATGGGGCCATTCCCTGCTGTGATGACCTTATACTGCAAGCCGCTCGCTGTGGTCTTTACACCTTCTTTCTTTTTATTTTCGGCAAGGAAGGTCTCTCCCTCTTTACTGTTCTTTTCGGCAAGGCCCTTCATTTTCTCGGCCTGCTTGGCGGCCATACCCTTTTGGAAGGCCATCATGACCTCTTTAACCTCATTTTCGGTCAAGATTGGCTTGCTCCCGGAAATAGCATCCTTGATACCGGCTGCAAGGGCATCCGTATCGATATCCATGGCCTGTTTTTTAAAGCTGCTTCCAATCTCCAGCCCAATGCTGTAGCTCACCTTGTCCTTCTCACTCTTAAGCTCCATCTTCTTCTCTCCCGCACATGCCTGATTCGCGAGCATTGCAATACTCAAAACCGCAGTCAAAAGTACCTTCATTTCGTCTCCTTTATATCGGTGATATGTAAACATTCGAGGAAGTTTATCAGGTCATAATTTATATGTCAAAAAAAATATATACAAAAAGCTGCTAACCCTTCTCAAACACCATCCCCTTTTTGTCCGCATCCACAATTATGGTCTCCCCCTCTCCAAATTCTCCGGCTAATAGTTTGAGGGCCAGCGGATCCTGGATCATCCGCTGGATCGCCCTTTTAAGCGGCCTTGCTCCGTAGGTGGGGTCGAACCCCTCTTTTGCCAACAGCTCCTTGGCATTATCTGTCAGGGTTATACTCAGCTTGCGTTCAGATAGTCGTTTCCTGAGGCCTGCAAGCTGGATCTCGATAATACCTTTCAGATGCTCGAGGCTCAAAGAGTGGAAGATAATAATATCATCAACCCTGTTAAGGAACTCCGGCCTGAAATGGGAGCGGAGGGACTCCAGGACCATCTCTTTCATCCTGTCGTACTCCTTTTCCCCCATCTCCTGTATCCATTGGCTTCCGATATTGGATGTCATTATGATCACGGTATTTTTGAAGTCCACGGTCCGCCCATGGCCGTCTGTAAGCCTTCCATCATCAAGTATCTGCAACATGAGATTGAATACGTCCTGGTGCGCCTTCTCTATCTCATCAAAGAGGATCACCGAATAAGGCCGTCTCCTGACCGATTCTGTCAGTTGCCCGCCTTCTTCGTATCCCACATATCCGGGAGGGGCGCCTATGAGTCTCGCTACGGTGTGCTTTTCCATATACTCGGACATATCTATCCTTATCATGGCCTGCTCATCGTCGAACAGGAACTCTGCAAGGGCCCTCGCAAGCTCCGTCTTGCCCACTCCTGTTGGTCCAAGGAAGATAAACGATCCTATCGGCCTGTTTGGATCTGAAAGCCCTGACCTCCCCCTTCTTACAGCATTTGAAACCAGTCGTATAGCCTCGCCTTGTCCTACGACCCGCTGCGAGAGCCTCTCTTCCATGTGTACCAGTTTTTCTCTTTCCCCCTCCATCATCCTGGACACAGGGATACCGGTCCATTTCCCTACAATCCTGGCTATATCCTCCTCATCCACCTCTTCGGCCAGCATCTTCTGGTCCCTCTGGGTCTCGGCAAGCCTCCTGTTTTCATCCTCAAGCTCCTTCTGAAGGCCCGTTATGACGCCGTACCTCAGTTCAGCAACCCTTCCGAGGTTTCCTTCTCTTTCCGCCTTCTGCTCTTCGTTCTTTGCCTTCTCTATCTTTTCCTTGAGCGCCCTTATCTTTGATATCCCCTCTTTCTCCATCAGCCAGTGGGCCTTCATACTTCCCGACTCTTCCTTCATTTCAGCCAGGTCCTTCTCAATTGCGGCAAGCCTTTCCATTGACGCCTGATCCTTCTCCTTCTTCAGGGCCTCCCTCTCTATCTCATGCTGCATTATCTTCCTCTCCACTGTATCAATCTCGGTCGGAAGGGAATCGATCTCTATCCTGAGGCTTGACCCAGCCTCATCGATAAGGTCGATTGCCTTATCAGGGAGGAATCTGTCTGTGATGTAACGGTTGGATAGGGTAGCTGCTGCCACTATGGCTGCGTCCTTTATCCTGACTCCGTGATGTATCTCGTATTTTTCCTTCAGACCCCTCAGTATGGCGATGGTATCTTCTACAGTCGGCTCTCCTACCAATACAGGTTGAAACCTCCGTTCGAGCGCAGCATCCTTTTCTATATATTTCCTGTATTCGTTTAACGTGGTAGCGCCCACGCAACGGAGCTCTCCCCTTGCCAGGGCAGGCTTCAGCATGTTGGATGCGTCGATGGCCCCTTCGGCTGCCCCTGCGCCCACAATTGTATGGAGCTCGTCAATGAAGAGTATGACCTTCCCCTCCGACTCCTCTATCTCTTTTAAGAGGGCCTTCAGTCTGTCTTCAAACTCACCCCTGAATTTCGTCCCAGCCACAAGGGCTCCCATATCCAGGGCGCATAGCCGTTTGTCCTTCAGCCCCTCCGGAACATCTCCGCTGATTATCCTCTGGGCGAGACCTTCGACTATGGCAGTCTTACCAACTCCAGGTTCTCCTATCAGGACAGGGTTGTTCTTTGT
>JAENJC010000015.1 GCA_016844545.1 Deltaproteobacteria bacterium
AAAAGGTTCTTCTCATCAAAAAAATCCTGTCCGTCATAAGCTTTTTCCCTGAGGCTCGTGATTATGCTGCACGTCTTAGAGTTAAAGGCGTTCTGGTCATAACCTATCTGACTTATCACCTGCCTTGCAATGTTTGAAAAATCTATAATTGCCCTTGACTCAAAGCGGGCTGCGATAAATACAATGGCGGTAGAGAGCGCACACTCCACAATGACCTTTGAATAAGGGTCCTGCTGGAGAAAGTGGTCAACAACGGCGTCGCTGATAATATCGCAAAGCTTGTCAGGATGCCCTTCTGTTACAGACTCGGATGTAAACATAAAGTCCTGTTTCATTATTTCACCTCGCTTTTTGTCGCCTCATTTACCACCAGCGGAAGAAATGCGCTTCCCCCGATAACAAGACCGTCAACCACGCTTAAAGGAGCTATCCCAAGGAGGCCCCTCAATCCCGGGACTACAAGCGTCAATCCCTGCAATGCAAAGGAGCCGGCAAGAGCCGCGTTCAGATAGACATTTGATTGCATGCCCGGTCCGTAAGTACTATCGAAGATTCCGTGTGTTTCCGACCTGCAGCTTAAGGCATGAAGAAGTTGCCCGGAGGTCAGACTCATAAATGCCATGGTGCTTGCCTGCGGCCCCATTCCATACCTCATAATACCGTAGCCATATGCGCTGAGGGCGCCTGCGGAGAGCATGGAAGACTCGAAGAATATCCGCTTGAAATCCGAACCCTTTACGATCGGTTCATCGGGATCCCTCGGGGGGCGGGTGAGGACGTCCGGCTCCGGCGGCTCCATTGCCAGGGCAAGGCCCGGTGCTATATCGGACATGATATTTATCCATAAAAGCTGAATTGCGCTCAACGGCTCTCCAAAACCCCCTGCGATGGACGTAAACATGACCGTGATCTCACTTATATTCGTGGAAAGAAGGAAGTGGACAGACTTCCTTATGTTGTGGTAGATGGTCCTTCCCTGACTTATGGCAATGATCATGGTTTCCAGGTTGTCATCCTCAATCACAACGTCTGCAACCTCACGGGCCACGTCGGTCCCGGTCTGTCCCATGGCTATCCCCACGTCTGCGGCCTTCAGCGCCGGGCCGTCGTTAATTCCGTCCCCTGTCATGGCGACAACCTTTCCAGCCCTTTGAAAGGACTGTACTATCTGTAGCTTATGGGCCGGACTGACCCTGGAAAAGACCCGGACCCTCTTACAAAGGGCTGCCAATACATCGGGATCCATTTCTTTCAGGTGGGAAGAGTCAAGTATCTCAAGCTGCTCATCCATGCTGAGATTCAACTCTTTCCCGATAGAGTAGGCAGTGGGGCTCTGGTCGCCGGTGATCATGACCGTATCAATACCTGCTGCATGAAATTGCCCTATCAGCTCTTTAACGCCTTTACGGACAGGATCTGCCATGCCTACAAGTCCCAGCCATACCAGGTTCGTACCAGGCAACATCTCTATCTGATCATCTTTAATTTCTGCATCCAGCGCGCCGCACTCCGCATTTTCAGTTAACGAGAATGCAACACCAAGGACCCTGAGCGCATCTCCTGCCATGCGCTCATTCTCAGTCTCTAACGAGAGACGATCGTCATCAGTCAAAGGAAGTTTTTGGCCGTCCTTTATAAACCAGTTGCATTGAGAGAGCACCTCGTTGGGGCTCCCCTTTACCGCCGCAAGAAGTCGTTGCCCACCTGCACCCTCGTTGAATGCGTGATATGAAACCATATAGTTGCGGTTTTCAGAGCGGTGGACCATCCTGGTCAGCGGGAATTTCTCCCTTAGCCGGCCAATGTCAATGCCTGAGCTGATTGCCAGATGCAGCAGCGCATTCTCGGTAGACGAACCGTTAAGGATGTATTCACCATCGTTTATAGTTACCTCGCTCTCATTGCACAGTACTGATATATGAATTAGCCTGAGCAGTTCGTCGTTGGAGTAAGGATTTACGATTCCGTTTCCGGAAACAAAATTATTTTCAGACAGCCTTATATGTTTCATCCCGGTGTGTATTGCAACAACCGACATCCTGTTCATGGTAACGGTCCCTGTCTTGTCCAGGCAGATGGTCTGGACCGCACCCAGCGCCTCTACAGCGTCAAGATGCCTTATCAGGACATTGTGTCTGCGCATCTTTCGAATGCCTAAAGCCAGGGTGGTTGTTGCGACAGTTGGAAGACCTTCCGGAACCGCTGCAACGGCCAGGGATATGGCAGACTTAAACATATGAAGAAAACCGTATCCCCTAAGAATGCCTGCAATGAACACTATGCCGCACACGCCACCGCAGATAAGGACTATTTGCGTACCTATAGTATCAAGTTGTTTTTCCATGGGGGTTTGAGGAGGCCTTGTCTCGCCGACGAGGATTTGAATCATCCCTATCTCTGTATATCTGCCGGTGGCAATAATCACAGCCAGCCCTTGTCCGCCGGTAACAAGGGTCCCCATGTAGACGATGTTCGTCCTGTCCGCAAGAGGGATATTGTCGTCGGATGCAATAACTTCAGCCGTCTTGCTCGCAGGCATACTTTCGCCTGTGAGGGCCGATTCGTCGACGCTGAGGTGGGTGGCCTCTATAAGTCTGGCATCTGCTGCCACATAACTTCCAGGTCTAAGGACAATAATGTCGCCAGGCACAAGTTCCCTGGCATTTATATTAGTGTAAAGGCCGTCTCTTATAACAATGGCTGACGGTCTGACAAGGCTCTTAAGGGAATGGATCGTCCTTTCCGTCTGCATTTCGGTAAAATACCCTATGGCCGCATTTATGCCGACCACGCCCATTATAACTACGGCATCAGCCAGTCCTCCGGTGAAAACGGAGATACCGGCAGCCACTCCCAGGAGCGCTACAGGCAAAGATTTAAACTGTTCAAGCAGTACGCTAAGCCCGGAGCGGGGTACAGACTCGGGGAGGATATTTGGGCCGTATCTTTTTGTCTTTTCACTGACCGATTCAACAGTTAATCCGTTTTTCTTGTCCGTCCCCATCAGATCAAGGACCCGGGCAGTTTCCATAAGGTGCCAGGGCTCTACCGGCTGTTCCTCAGCCCTGATGATCAGGTTTCTGAGTCCCAGCCTGCCTGATTTTAGGGAGGAGGAGCCGACCAATATTTTCCCCCCTTTAGCAAAAGGGGGCGAGGGGGGATTTGGTGTTTCAGGATGAAGATTGTTTAAGTAATCAAGTACAATGCCTTCAAGGAGAGATGCAATGTCATTGGATGTATTCCCGGAGCTGAAGAGAACAAGGACGTTGCCGGTCAGGGTATTAATGGCAACGTATGAAATCCCTTGCCTGTGTGAGAACTTGGTTTCTATATATTCCCTGAGGGGTTCCGAACGGTAAAGCCCTTTTACCTTATATCGTGCTCTTCCGCTTACGGCGGTGTTTATAGACTGAACCATAGCAGAACTGGTCTCCTCTCGACCTTTTGCAGGAGCGGCAACTTTTACAAGACATTCTTCTTCGTGTCTTTATCGTTGGTTAATAGGATATTTGGCCTGCTTCCCTTTTCCCTTGCCGGCCGCCTCAGGCTCCTCCTGTTCCACTTTTACCGGAACAACCCTTTCTTCCAGAGTGCCTGCAGCAGCGGTCCTCGGTTCCGGCAGGGCGGCACATGCGATATCCTTAATGCCTTCAACCACACCGACAAGTATGTCCTTAACCGACCTTACGGCAGTGTTCCCGATGTCTCCAGCCGCCTCAATGGCGCTGCTGACAGCGACAGCAGCCACCTGTCCCACATTTCCACCTACTTCCCTTGTCGCCTCTATAACGCCGTCAACGGTCCTTCTGGCGACCATTGCCACATCGGCCCCGATCTCAGCCGCTCCCTTGACAGCGCCCTTTACCGTCTGCCCCGCGGCAGTAATCAGATCTCCGCCTACATCGCTCACACCCATTACGACTCCCTTTGCCACACTCTTGGTGCTAAGGGTAAGCCCTGTGCCTACCTCTTCAGTTGCGGCTATTGCCCCCTTTATAACATCTTTTGTAATGATTACGGTTTCGCCCGCCACATCACCGGTTGTCCGCAGGGCATTGGACACGGTGGCCCTGACAAGACCCACGATCTCCGCCTGGATTTCATTTATTCCTTTCAGGCTTCCTACGATACCTTCCTTGACTGAGTTGCCTGCGCTGCTTAATCCTTCCTTGATTGTTGTCCCGCTTGTTGCTGTTGTTTCGCTGTCCATTTTTAAATCCTCCTTATGATTTTTTATCGCAAAGCTTTATTACGCCGATGCTCCTTTGAGAAAGATGTTCATCCCGTACCAGATGGCCGTATACAAGATGGCCCTAGCAAGATCCACTATCCCTGACTGGATTTCATTTATTCCTTTCAGGCTTCCTACGAGACCTTCCTTAACTGAGTTGCCTGCGCTGCTTAATCCTTCTTTGATTGTTGTTCCGCTTGTTTCTATAGTTTCGGTGATCATTTTATTTTATTCCTCCTTTGAATTTTTACCGCAAAGTTTTGCGGGTTAATTTATTACGCCGATGCCCCTTTGAGAAAGATGTTCATCCCGTACCAGATGGCCGTATACCATGGAATAGCACCGGCAGTCCCCATGCTGATCTGGTATAGACCCGCAGCCAAAAGCACCAGAAAGGCCATGGTTGGAATATCCAGCTCATACCCTGTTAACCGTTTAACCTGCGCATTGAAGTCATTGAAAGTAGTTTTTATCCCTACAGCCACAGTAGAGGTCTGATTTGCACCATTTAGCCTGAAGAGGTTATTGGTTTCAGCAAATTCCATTACCGATGTAGAGTTTCCTGAATGGATTATCAGTATGCTCCCGGTCACTGGATTAACCTCGGTCCGGTCTATTCCCTTATATTGCTGAAATAAGGTGTTGGCGTTCTTAAAATATCCGTCATCGCCCTTTTTAGATGGAATTTTTACCCGTATTCTTCCAGAGGTCTGATGGCTGAGGTACGCATCAGGCAGCATTAACTGCGCCCTCCTGAGCTATGCCGGCTGTTTGAGCAACCTCCTGATGCTGCTCGGCCAGCTCGGATTTAGACTCGGCAATAAGGTCTTCGGCTACCTCCTGCATCTCGGCCATGACCTCTTTCCCTTTTTCAAAGATGAGAAGTCCCCCCTTGATTGCGGCCTTGGCCAATGGTTTTGCTACTGACGCCGCAATAGGTATGATGATAGGCGCCACTATTGCAGCGCCCAAACCTATTACAAGCATAGGTACGATGTTGCTTCCTTTTAGAACGCCTGTGATGTCATCAAACAGTGCCATTTGTCCTTTACCTCCTGATTTGAAATAGGCTATATGAGTATAGCCAAATATGATAAAGCGCTTCCTTCAAATGCCTTCTCTACAAATGTCCCGAAAAGGGCTTTTTTAACGACATGTCCTGCCTTTGTAACAGCAGAGTGTATATACTGGTCGTTTGTTACTGCCCTTGAAGGATCAAAATAGCTGGCCCTTCTGAGAACGCCTAATATCTCCCTGGAATGAACAGTCCTTGGATCATAATTTATTACAATGCTTCCAGTAACAATATTAATGTCGGTAGACAATATTCCCTTGATTTGCCGGAGCAGACCCCCAACCTCCTCAGCTATCCAACCTTTCCCTTTAAACACTGGATTTTTGACCCTTAGTCTGCCAGGGACATCGTGAATGTAATGATCCATCCAACTCACCTCCACATTTCTATTTAAAAGCAAAGTCGTTATATCTTTGTCCGTGATTTAAGCCATGTACCATGAGTAGTGGACAGCGGTGATGCTCTTCGGTTTTGCAGTATCTTTCAAGTTCAAAGGCGCTTGGAGTCATATGGAATGTCGAGGCATTACACATCTTGTTTTTTTTGATAGTTCCTAAAAATGGGCAATCGCCTATTTCAGTTGGTTTCATAAACCCCCCTCATTTTGACCTGCTATACTTTAAACTATAAATGTTACAAGATTATGACGGTTGTGTTAAGATTTGGTTACAATTGAGCCTTTCTGAACGATACTGTAAAGGTGCTGCCGACTCCCTCTTTGCTTTTTACCGAGACACTGCCGCCCATTGCATCCATAAGCAATCCGACAATATAAAGGCCAAGCCCGGTCCCTTTTGCCATTTCGCTGCCTTTAGCACGAAAAAACTTTTCAAATATCTTTGGCAGTTCATCTTCCGGTATCCCGCATCCTGTATCCCTGACTGAGACCTCAATGCCGTTGGATGTATTGTTGGTACATATCCAGATATTCCCATTCTTCCTGTTGTATTTAACGGCATTGGATAAGAGGTTTATAAGGACCTGTCTTATTGCAGTGGAATTCCCGATCACCATACATGCCGAGACGTCGGTAAAGTGAATATCTACCTCTTTGCTGACCGTATCTGCGCTAACGGCGTTGATGGCCCAGTTAAGCTGCTCGGCAATGTCGACATTTTCCATAGGAAATAAACCATCGCCTTTCTCAAGTTTAGACAAGAGAAAGACATCGTTTAGAAGGCTATCCATATGCTTGGCGCTGGAATTTACGTAGTACATGTATTTGGCGTTATCTCCATTCTCCATTGCCAGCTTGCTGAAGCCTCCAACAGTAGTAAGAGAGTTTTTCAGCTCATGGACCAGATATTGAAGGGAATCATGCCCTTCTTTTTCCTTTCTTTTAAGGGTTTTTATAGTCTTTTCTTTTTCCAGAAGCCTTTTTACCCTGAGCATGAGTTCCTTTACAGAGAAAGGTTTGGGAAGATAGTCGTCAGCCCCGATAGTCAGCCCCTTAATCTGCTCGTCCTTTGTGGACAGGGCAGTGAGCATGATTATAGGTATAGTCACACCTTTAGAGCGCAATCTATCGCATATTTCCCATCCATTAAGCCCCGGGAGCATTATGTCCAGGAGCATGAGATCGAGGTTATGCATCTGTAAAGCAATTATCGCCTCCTCTCCATTTTGAGCAGTCAGAGTCCTGTATCCCTCTTTCTGGAGGTTATATTTGAGCAGCTCTACAGTGTCCTTTGTGTCCTCAACGATTAAGACCGTTTCATTCATCTTGGCATCCAGTGGAATATGGCTATCAGTATCCCGACAACTGTAATGGCTGCCATAAGCATTTCTATTACCTTCTGTGATTCGTCGTTATACATCTTTCCCTCCTTTTTCCGTTATACTACCCGGTGATCTTATTATAGCCATGACCCTCAGTCCGCCAAGCGCTGTAATCAAAATGGACATGGCGATCAGTTCCTGCCACTCAAGTTCGTGTTGATAGAGCGCTATCATCAGTACCCTCATTATGGCGATCAGGGTCATGTCCGCCATCAAGGTAATCCTTACCCTCTTGAGTTCAAAATATTCAAGTAGTCCCCTGAAAAGCTCCAGAACAACAATCATCCCCAGGATGTCTGTCACAAGGACGTTGAACCCTGTATCAATGCTACCGCTGTAAATCTTTCCTATGTCAAGGAATATCCTGGCAGTGCCGATGACGAGGGCAAGGATAACAAACAGGGTAAGTGTCTTGAACACCGTATCTATTGCGATCTGCGAGGCCTTCTTAAAATCAACATTTATCATACGCTTATCTCCTTTTTATGATTTCAGATGGAGTTTAACAAAGGATTGTTACGGGCTTATGACGGGGAGGTTAAGATTTGGTTACAATTTGGTTTAAAGAGATTTTCCATGTTGCGATGCAGTCATCAAAAATAATACCTCATCCTGAACTCCACCCTGTAGTCGCTCTGTCTTTCACCATATTCACTGAGTCTGTCTCCGCCTATAAAACCTGCCTTAAGTCTCAGATCGAGGTTTGTGATTCCGGTGTACAGCAACTCAGGGGAAAGGGTGAAACTCTTGTCCGCAATATTGGTTACCCATGTTATTGACGGCGTGAAATACAGAATATCAAACGGCTCTTTCTGGCTTATCCTGAGATAAAGATATTCCCTGGCCGGGTTCATTCGTCCGTAGTTTTCTTCGGTAATATTCAAGCCCTTTTTAAGGAGCATGTCGCTCCCTGATGCGAGATATGAATCATAGGCCGTGTCTATGAAAGAAAAATAATCCCTCATCTCACTCGTGGTAAAGCCTGCCCCGTTTCTGTAATATTCCAGGATATACGTCGTATCCCTTTCAGTGAGATACCGTATCCCCGCGAGCCAGCTCTCAGCATCGAACTCCTTTTCAAAGATATTCCCGTTGCTGTCTATAAACCGTTTCCTGTAATCTTCAATAACTGCGAATTCTCCGTGTAGCTCGAAGTTGGTGGTGATGTTCCTTGAGAAGTCCACGCCGTATCTTGCACTCTTGCTTCCGCCTGTGAGGAGCATGAGATCTATGTCTGTATCATAAAGCAAAAGGTAGAGTTTCCCTGCAAGGTTAACCTTATCTACCTCCCCGAATGTTTCGTTTATATCCTTGTAGACAGGGATTATTACGGGTGTTATGGAAACTGTCTTCAGAGGGCCTTCAAGGCTCTTTATATAGTCCGCTGACGCAACTATAAATCCTTCGAGGCTCAGTTCCGGGTCGTCGGGGTTTTTCGGCCTGTCAATAAATGCAACCGGATTCCAAGCATAACCTTTCCCCCATTTCAGCGTTTTTTTGCCCATGTCTATTGTCAGTGCAGATGAAGGCTTTAATGAGAGATATGCCTCATAAACGATTGTCTTCTGGTCTTCGCTGAGATATGATTTTTTATAGTCAGTATTCGTTCTTACAAAAAGGCGCGAAATCCCTTTTTCCAGACTGCCCTCCAGTTGCAGGGCGGCGTTATACTCTTCAAGCGTCGCTCCTTCATCGCGGTTATAAAAAAGGAGCTTGTATAGAGATGCATCTTTGTCGAGTCCGAAAAGAACGGGCCTTAATTCCGCATATCCGCCAATGTGATAAGGCTTTTTTTCTATTTCGGAGAGGTCAAAGGTGTATTCCTCGGCAAAAGCGGGCGAGGCAAGATAGGAGATTGAAAGAAAGCAGATAAGGGCTGTCGTTAATATATTGTCCCAAAGATAGCGTAATGTCATTTTATTAAGTGGTTGAATCGCTTGTTAATTCGGAAAGCGTAACTTGATTTCCTTCGCAGAACAATGTCACGACGTTTTTCTCACGCTTTAAACTGATCAGATATCTCGATTTTTTTAACCAGGTAGTCGAGGATTCCATAAGTATCTTCATGTAAAAAAGATTGAAGCAGTTCTCTTATCCTACGCGGCCTTTCTTCCTGCTGGTTAGGCGGTATTAATTTTGGCGTATATTTAGAGACGAGTTCTTGCATTTCATCATATGAGGCACGACTACTTACAATATAAGCTTCTAATGCTCTTCCATAATTGTCTTCCAACAATTCAGTACCACCTTTGGTTTCTTTGATATAATTAAGTACATCCTCTGCGGTGGTTTTGCCAGTGGTAAATGCAATATAGAGTTTCGGATTAGCTGCCTTGAAAGCAATGAGAAAGGAAAGAAAGAGGGGATATAAATTATCATTGGGGAGTGTGGTTCTTAATACCACGCTAAGCTGTGAAAAACATTGTTCCTGTTTACGTAAGCTAAATCCAAATATTGTGGCAAGCCTTGAAAAGGTCTTAATTAGCTGGTCTTTCTCATATCTTGCATCTCTTACAGAACGATTTCCAAAATAGGATGGAAAGCCAAACTTGGTAAAGAGGAGATTACAAAATCCTTCTGTAGGTGTTTCAGGAAGTCTATAGTCAACATCTATAAACCGCCGTAAATACCCGTCCACATTCATTCCGTTCCCATAGATAGACCGCAATGAATGACCGATCTGTTCCTTATCCAAAGCCAGGACAAAAACTATGCCCTCGATATTGAACAGGTGTTTCAGCCTTTCTAATAACTCTACAGCATATGTTGGTCGGCATCTGTCCAATTCATCTATAAAAAAGACAAGGGGCTTGTTCTCATCTCCTTCTTTTTTTGTGATCTGTTGGACAAATTTGCTGAGTTCTTTTTTGAAGTCTTTGATCGTTGATTTATCTGCTTCATACCTATCAATCTTTTCTTTAGCAAGGCCGGAATCAAAATCTGCCAATGCTTCTTCGGATAGCTCCTCTAAATTCACAACCCCTGCGGTCACTATTTTGATGGTAACCGGAATGGCTCTTTTTACTATGGAAGCTCCTAACTTTTTTGCATTTTCGTAATATACCTTTGCCTGAGAAGCTTCACCTACAGTATCAAGACATGCTTTCATCTCCCCAATAAAAGATACTAACGGATCATCCGTAAAATCGTTTTCCCACGCATTGAAATACAAACAAGGAACACCCTCCTTTTTCAGGGAACGAAGCCACATATTAATGAATGTGGTTTTGCCTGTACCCCAAGGCGAATCTATCGCTAAAACAAAGGGCTCCCTGATCGTGGATATGAATTGTGTTAAAACTTCGGCGCTTTGCTTTCGATCCAATTGATCTTCCGCAAATGGATTATCTTCAGGGATATCTATAGGCGGTATCTTTATGCGCATATTAGCCTCGTTCTCCTTTTTTCCTGCTTGGTAGGAAGGTTTGCGGAAACACGCGAAAATAAACGGGGTAGATTTATTTTAAATCCTCTACCCACCTCGCCTTGCCGCCCTTAACGACCCCTGAGCCTTCTTATCTTAAGAGGGGGGGCATGCCAGTTCCACCTCCCAAAAGGCGATGGAGTCCCATGCGGGAATGACAAAATAAGAGATTACCTGTAAACCTCTCTGCGATGGGCGATTCTATATACCTTAACAATCTTTTCCGAATCATTTACCTCGTAGAGTATCCTGTAATCACCCACCCTAATGCGCCATTTCGAGCCGCCGCCGCTGAGCTTTTTTGAGTTCTGTGGTCGGGGATTTTCGTATAAGCCAAGAATCGCCTCTTCAAATCTCGATAAAAGCCGGTCTGAAAAACCATCAAGGTCTTTCTGGGCCTTCGGCATTATCTGCACATCGTATTGATTCAAGCTGCATCCCCGGTTTTACGGCGTCTTGCAAAATAATCTTTTGCAGAAACAGGCTTACCCTTTATATTCTTTGCCTCATCAATCAATGCAGCATCCATGAGGTCTTCCCTGATCCGGCGGTTTTTCAAAATCTTTTCAAAAAATGCCTCTCTCACGCCGCTGTCAAGCGCCTTGAATGCCGTAAAGAAAACCTCTGCCGTGGCCTGATTCACCTTCATAAATTAACCTCCTATGGGTACTTTGCAGCGAGTATATTGGTTTTTAAAATTAATGTAAAGATTTGACTGGATTTTGAAGTCGCCTCATCTCAGCGATTCTATATTTGGCATAAATGTAAGGGTGAAGACCTCGTCTTTAAACTCCCTTTTTTTGATCTTTGCAAGAATCATGACCGACTTATACCCTTTGTAAAACGGGCTGTCGGTCTCTATGACGGACGGGCGCACTATTCCGCCGCCAAAGTCCTTTACATCTTTGAAATAAAGCGTTTTTATAAGCATGCTTGCCTCCGTGAGGCACTCTATTTTTGTAGGAACCTTTTTATCCTGATCAACCCACATCTTAATTCTGTCGTATGCCACTGTCTTTGTCTTTGCCTTAAGATGCAGTATGTACTCGCCTCCTTTTTCCTCTACCCGTTCAACATTGTATTCCGCCGCATAATCCAGTTGCAGGATATCGGCATTGTTGAAGACCCCTCCGACGATGGACTGAAGACTTGTTGTGCGGATAGGCTTGCCGACGTTCGGGATATAAAGCCACATGTTGTCTCCGATCCTTAGTGAGCTCCTTCCCTTTTCGCTGGCAGGGGCAAGAAAGAGGAAGGTCAACCCCCTTCTTGACGGTAAATAAGGTGAACTCTTTTTTCCTGCCGTCAGGCTCTATGTTTATGAGCTTTCTGTAAGATTCATACGATTCAGGGTTCAGGTTTCTGTCAACCTGCTTTAAAAGCTCCGCGCTGTCGATTGCATGAACCGGGATCGCATAAAATAGAATAATAAAGGTGATGATGATTTTATACATGTCTCAGCGCCTCTATCGGTTCCATCCTGGATGCCTTGAACGCAGGCTGAAGGCTTGCAATGACCGAGACGATTATTACCGTTACGGATATGAAGATGAGGTCGGAAGGCGTTATATTTGCCACAAGGAGTAACCCGGTCTGCTGACCGAAATTAAACTTGATTTTTAACAGATTAAGGAGAAGGATAATTGAAACCCCGACAATATTGCCGATAAGAGCGCCTACTATGCCGAGGCAGAAGCCCTCTATCACAAACATGGAAAGTATCTTTCCGGGGAGAGTGCCAATGGCGGCTATGGTCCCTATCTCCCGTATCCTTTCATAAACGGCCATTATCATGACGTTCATTATGCTTATCAAGACAATGGCTATGAGCATCAGCTTGATAAAGAACGTCATCACATCTATCATCCTTGCTATGTTATAGAAGGGAGAGAGAGTTTCCCATGTGTGCACCTCAAATGCAGGCTTTCCCTGGGAATTCAGGTCTTTTGAAAGTAATCCGCTGAGCTTTTCGCTAAACTTTTTCAGCCTGCCGAACTCTTTAAGCCTGATAGCTATCTCGCTTATCTCCGTTTCATCCATCCTGAGAAGTTCACGGGCATCCTCAATATGTATGTAGCCGTCCCGCCCGCCAGGCCCGACAGCGCTTTCAAGTATTCCCGCCACCTTGAACT
>JAENJC010000104.1 GCA_016844545.1 Deltaproteobacteria bacterium
ATCCGCTATTATGAGCCATCTCCTGCTGCTGGACACCATCTTTTTACGTATAGATTCCTTTCCTTCCTGCGACTGTTCCAAAATATTGACCTCCTAACAAATATCTAGCGAACTTACTCTTGCAGCCAGCCTACCCGCTATCTCCATAAATATCTTTGACTGAGGAGACTTAAGGTCTTCTATCACTATCGGCGTGCCTGAGTCGCCGCCTGCCCTGATCTTTGGGTCTATGGGGAGTTCACCCAGAAACGGCACATCCTGCTTTTCAGCAGCGGCAGCTCCCCCACCGTGGCTGAATATATCCGTTCTCTCACCACAGTGTGGACACTGGAAGAAGCTCATGTTTTCAACAATGCCGAGGATAGGGACATTGACTTTTTTGAACATGTTTATCCCCCTGACGACATCGAGAAGGGCCACATCCTGCGGAGTGGTTACAATAACCGCACCGCTTAATGGGACCTTCTGGACAAGGGTCAACTGGACATCCCCTGTTCCGGGAGGAAGGTCTATCAGCAGATAGTCAAGCTCACCCCATTCCACATCGGTAAGAAGCTGCTCCACGGCCTTCATAACCAATGGGCCTCTCCAAATTATTGCCTGCTCCTCAGGTATCAAAAATCCGATGGACATAAGGTGAACGCCGTATTTCTCAATGGGGACCATCTTCTGTCCCCTTATCTCGGGCTTGTCCGTAACTCCCATCATGATCGGTATGCTGGGACCGTATATATCTGTGTCAAGCAATCCCACGCGCGCGCCCGTCTTTGCCAGCGCCACAGCAAGATTAACGCTAACTGTCGATTTGCCCACCCCTCCTTTGCCGCTGGAGATAGCCACAATGTTTTTGACCCCAGGCAGGATATCCCCCTTTTCCTCGACCCTGTGGGTTGTGACCCTTGAGGTAACATCAACATCAACCCCGGAAACACCCGATATACCCTTGACGGCTTCTTCTGATGCCGCCTTCAACTGGGCCTTTAGCGGACACGCAGGGGTTGTAAGTTCCAGCTTAAATGAGACCCTTCCGCCGTCTATTTTCAACTCCTTTATAAATCCCAGAGAAACCACATCCCTGTTAAGATCCGGGTCCATAACAGATCTCAGGGCGTCCAACACCTTTTCTTCAGTAATAGCCATCGGTCCCTCCAATTAATACCAATTCGCATTCAAATGATAAGGCTTGAATGCTCAGGTATAATACCAAGTAAGCTTTCTATAATTCTATTAATTTAATGTTTGAAAGCAACTTGATATAAACAGGATTCACCATTTACCATAAGAACCATCATGGCGTCAAATCATATCCGTCTTTAAAAGATATTCTTATGATAAGCGTCATGGTTTAATCGAGGCAACGGAATTTGAGAGGTTGGAAAACTCGGATAAGGTCAGGGTCTCTCCCCTCCTTGAACCATCTATATTTGCCCTCTTTAATGCTGACTCCACATCCTCCTTTGGGAGGCTCAGGCCGGAACTCAGTGCATTCAGCAGGGTCTTCCTCCTCTGGCCAAAGGCGGCCTTTACCACCTTCAGCATAAGCTCCTCGTCATCTGTCTTTACAGAAGGCTCTGCAAGGATCTCAAGCCTTACAACGGCGGAGTCAACCTTTGGGGGCGGGGTGAATGCGTAAGGGGAGACCTTGAAAAGGAGGGACGGCGCTGTGTAAAGCTGGGCATAGATGGAGAGGATGCCGTAGTCCTTTGTGCATGGTTTGGCTACAAGCCTGTCGGCAACCTCTTTCTGGAACATCAGGGTCATGGATGAAATGTATTCTTTTCCCTCAAGGAGCCTGAAGAGTACTGGAGTGGATATATTGTAGGGAAGGTTGGCCACAACCCTGATCTTCCTGCCGACCCTTTCAAACAAGCCACCTATGTCAAATTTAAGGACATCGGCATTTATAATCTCAACATTATTTTCTGCGAACTTCTCTGAAAGGATCGAGCAAAGCTCGCGGTCCAGCTCAACTGCTATAACCCTCTCTGCTTTTTGAGAAACCCTATCTCAAGGACAATGTCATCCTTCGAGACTCCGGCCCCGTCAACTATCTTGCGGATTATATTCTGGTCTCTAAGGAAGTGCTGACCGAAACGTTTTTTTGGAATAACCATCATATTAGGATTAGAGGGATAAGGATTAGATTCCTGTTATCTCGTACTGCTCCTGATGGAATGTGTTTCTGGCCTTTATGATGATCTTCTTTCCAAGCAACGTCTCAAGCTCTTCAACACCCTGACTTTCCTCATCGTATAAAATGTCCGCTATCTCCGGGTTCACTGAGATCATAATCTTGTCGCCAGGAAGCTCAATGTTATCGCGCCTCACTGCCCTAAAAATCCCGTAACAGATAGTGCTCTTTGACTTTATCCTTCCCCTTCCATCGCAGTACGGGCATGGCTCGCAAAGGGCCTGGTTCAGGCTCTCCCTCACCCTCTTCCTTGTCATCTCAATCAGGCCAAATTCCGATATCTTCAATATGTTCGTCCTGGCCTTGTCCTTCTTCAGGGCCTCCATCAGGGCATTGTATACCTTTTCCCTGTTTGCGGGCTTGTCCATGTCTATGAAGTCTATGATTATTATGCCGCCAAGGTTTCTAAGACGGAGCTGGTAAGCCACCTCCTTGACCGCCTCCAGGTTGGTCTTGAGCACCGTGTCTTCGAGCTTCTTTTTACCGGTATACCTGCCTGTATTGACGTCAATGGCGGCCAGGGCCTCGGTCTGGTCAATGATTATATACCCTCCGGACTTGAGCCAGACCCTTTTTCCCAGAGCCCTGCTTATCTCAAGCTCTATCCCGAAGGCATCGAATATAGGCTCATTCCTGTCGAAAAGCTCCACATACCCGGAAAGCTTTGGCATGAAGGTATTCACAAACTCCATGGCCTTCGCGTACTCCTTCGGGGAGTCGATGACCAGACGGGATATATCTGTGGAGAACATGTCCCTTATGACCCTCAGGGTAAGGTTCAGCTCCGAGTGGATTAACGATGGGGCAGGTGCGCTTTCCCTTTTTTTCTGAATGCTGTCCCACAGCTTGACAAGATAATCCATGTCAGCCTTCAGGTCATCTTCGCTCTTCCCCTCACTCACCGTCCTGACAATAAACCCAGTTCCAGGGGGCTTCATCCTAAGGAGAATCTCCTTCAGCCTTCTTCTCTCCTTATCGTCCTCAATCCTCCTCGATACCCCCACATGGTCTACAGTTGGGGTAAAGACGAGGTGCCTTCCAGCCAGGGACAGATGGGATGTTATCCTGGCTCCCTTAGCGCCGAGAGGCTCCTTTGATACCTGGACAAGTATCTCCTGCCCCTCTTTTAAAAGGTCCTCAATCGGAACAGACGCGGCAGATGTGAACCTGGCAGGGGCAAACTCAGATTCAAACTCTATCCCCTCGTCCCCCTCTTTCATAAATACCTCGTATTCGTCCAGCTCTTCCCTTACGTCCGTGACATAGAGAAAGGCGGTCCTTTCAAGCCCGATATCCACAAAGGCCGCCTGCATGCCTGGAAGTATCTTTACCACCTTCCCTTTGTAAATGTTCCCAAATATGCCGAGGTCGCTGCTCCTCTCCACGAAAAGCTCGGAGACCACGCCGTTCTCGAGGAGGGCAATCCTTGTCTCATATGATGGCGCGTTTATTATCAGTTCATTTGACATCTATGCTCCTTAGGAACTCTGCGCTGTCCTCAGGCAGAGCCATATTTATATACATTCCGGTTCCCATCTCAAATCCAGATGTCTGGTAAACCCTTGGCACTATGCTCAGGTACCAGTGGAAGAATTCAACATTTCCGATGATGGGCCTCATTGAACGTATTGTATAATTAAAATCAGGATTATCAAGACCAAAATACACCTTTCCCAAGGTGGTCTTCATGATCCTGGCCAGGTCATTTATCTCTTCGTCTGTTATCCCTTCAAAGGAGGGGTTGTGCCTCCTGGGGAATACCCATATATGAAAAGGGGAGAGGGCTGCATACGGGATAAATGCAACGAAGTGCTCCGTCTCCATTATTATCCTTGCTCCTTCCTGCAACTCATCCTTGAGGGTCTTACACATGAGGCAGTCGCCGGTGTCGTCAAAAAAACGTATGGCCTCATCCATCCTCATCCTGACCTGGATGGGTGTCACAGGCAACCCTACCAGCTGGGAGTGGGGGTGCTCGATGGACGTTCCCGCCCTTTCCCCCTGGTTTTTAAATATTATGACATGCTCCACCCTCGGGTCTTTGTAGGCCTCCACAAACCTCTCCCTGTACACCCTGAGGATATCCTCCACCTGGTTTAGAGGAAGGATGGCTGTGGTCATATTATGAAAGGACGTCTCGACAATGACCTCATGGATACCCACCCCGCTTAAAGTCCTCTTAATGCCGCCGTTTTCCCGCGTTCTTTCTCCTTCAAGGGAAAGGGCCGAAAACTTGTTGGGCATGACCCTGATCTTCCACCCCTTTTCGTCCTTAAGGGAGAACGTCTCAGAAGGGGTCCTTTTCTCATTTCCAGGGCAGAAGGGGCAAGTCTCGGAAAAAGGCGGAAGGGTCGGCCTCTCGGATTTTACCCTGAAGTCCTCTGGCCTCTTGGCCCTTTCTTTGGCAATAATAACCCACTCACGTGTTATAAGGTTTAATCGTAGTTCAGACATAATGACCCCCATGTTAGTGGTCGGTGGCCAGTGGCCGGTGGTCGGATTTTACTGACCCCTGACCACTGATCCCTGACCACTTTTATAAATATGTTCTTGTCTTTACGATCCTCAGCAACTTTGTTTCTTCATTCCCAAGTCCAAAAAGGGTCTGCATAAGCTCACCCGGCTTTATGCCCCCTTCCGTTCCGCTCTTTATGGTCATCAATATTTTATTGTCCACACTATCAAGCTGCTCAATCAGAGGCCTTATGTCATACTCCTTCCCAGTCCGTTCTTTTTTAAACAGAAACATCTCTTTTTCCATAAAGTCTTTTGAAATCCCTGACCCCTGCCCCCCGACCCCCGACCACTTTATCTCGTAGTCCGCCTTTGTAACCGCCGATGTAACGGCAGGGGATGCCATTGGAACATCAATGGCCCTTTCTATTCTGATCCCTTCAGGAAGCTGCAGATTCAGTCTGTCCCTTGCCTCGTCAGACGCCATGTATCCCTCTATCTCAATATCGGCAAACTCCTCCAGAGACTCCATTCCAAGCGATATTGGAGGAGAGAAGGTTATCTTTGGCGCAGGATGAAAACCTGCCGAATAACGCACAGGGATACCTGCCCTTCTGACCGCCCTTGCAAAGACACTCGCCAGTTCCAGGTGCCCAAGGAACCTGGCGTCTTCCATCTTAGAGTATGTAAGACGTATCCGGCGCATAGCAAGGATCTGTCCTGGCTTGAGAAGCGGCCTTGGACGCCTCCTGATCTCACCTTCCCCAATCCTGTTTTTTATCGTCTTGAAGTCACAGAGACCGCACCCCGTACACTCATCATATCGGCAGTCTGGAGTAAATACAACATCATAGCTCCTCTTTGCCTCAAGTTTCTGATATTTCTTTGAAACACCTGAGTCTATGTGGTCCCAGGGCAGGGTTTCCTCCATCACCCTTTTTCTGAGATAAAAGAGCGGGTCTATTCCGCAATCCTCAAACGCCCTTTGCCAGAGGTTGAACCGGAATACCTCCCCCCACCCGTCGAACCTGCACCCAAGCTCGAAGGCCCTCGCTATGACCTTTGACAGCCTCCTGTCCCCTCTGGCGAAGACCCCCTCCAACTCACTCATGGCAGGTTCATGCCATTTGAAGGTCACCCTGTTCTTCTTCAGCTCGCGCCTTAGGAGGTCGTGCCTCCTCCTTGTCTCGTTAAGGCCTATCTGCTCTTCCCACTGGAAAGGGGTATGGGGCTTAGGGACAAAGGTCGCAACAGATGCGGTTACGTTCTTCCCCCCGGCCTTTCTGGCAATTTTCAGGGCCTTGCCGGAAAGTTCGGCGATGGCCATTAAATCTTCATCCGTCTCTGTCGGAAGGCCTATCATGAAATAGAGTTTTATCGACTCCCATCCTGCCTCAAATACCTGCTGGGCGGACTTCAGGAGGTCCTCCTCCGTTATCCCCTTGTTAATCACATCCCTGAGCCTCTCGCTACCTGCCTCCGGGGCCATCGTGAACCCTGTCTTCCTCACCCGCTTTATCTCAGATATCAGCTCAGGGGTCATCGTGTCTACCCTCATGGAAGGAAGGGATATGGCGATCCTTTCATCTGAATATCTGTCCATAAGATTGGCAAGGAGATCACTTATACATGAGTAATCCCCTGTAGAAAGGGAAAGGAGAGAAAGGTCCTCATACCCTGTAGAACGCAGCGCCTTCTCTGCTATCTCCTGAATTTTTTCCGGCGTCCTCTCCCTCGTAGGCCTGTATATCATCCCTGCCTGGCAGAACCTGCACCCCCTGGTGCATCCGCGCGTTACCTCCAGGGTCACCCTGTCATGGACTATCTCCATAAATGGGACTATGGGCATGTCTGGATATGGGACGGTATTGAGGTCTGCGACTATCCTCTTTTCGACCTTTGGATAGTCATCATATTTTGGCCTTATCTCCCTTACAGTGTTGTCTTTGTTATAGTAGACATCGAAAAAAGACGGGACATACACCCCCTTAATCTCCGCCAATGACCGTAAGAGGCGCAACTTCCCACCTTCGCATCCTCTCAACTTCCAGTTCCTGTATCTCTCTACCATCTCAGGAAAGGCCTCTTCCCCGTCACCTATCAGCACAGCATCCAGAAAATCGGCCACAGCCTCCGGGTTAAAGACACATGGCCCTCCTGCGATAACCAGAGGAAAGGACTCATCCCTCTCAGCAGCCCATATAGGGATACCGGCCAGGTCCATCATATTCAGCATGTATTCCAGGGAGGAAAGTGGAAGACCTCTTTCCCTGAGGAGCTTCTCCATATCGATCCAGGGGGCATATACCCGCTCTGCCGCGACCCTGGGGATACTGTTCAATATGTGATATAGGATATGGAGTCCCTGATGCGACATCCCAACTTCATATACGTCAGGAAATGCCAGAGCGATCCTGACATCTACCTTATCGAGATCTTTATGTATGGAGTTGACTTCATTGCCAAGGTAGCGGCTCGGCTTGCTGACGAGGGGCAGGAGGTATTTAAAAGACGGGTTGTTCATGTATTGTTTGTATCATAAGGAGACACCTATGTCTATTAAATCATTCCCTCTTTTACCTATGCCGCTTCTGCATCTCTTCCTTATGAAACTTCTGATACAGGACATCCCACTCCCTGCTTCCAGCAGGAATATTCCTGGAATATGAAGATATCTTGTTTCTGACAATCGTATCCACCTCGTCCTCGACCTTCAGATAGTTGGCAATGCCTCTCTTTATCTCATCAACCACCTTGTGTTCCTCGTTCTCGTCATAATCTATCAATTCGTCCTTCCACAACCCGTCGGTCACCAGGTGGGAGATATGGCTAATCCTGTCTTCGCTTAGTTTCATATGGTCAGGTCCCTCTCTTTTACAAGTTTTTCCTTTATCTTGTTGAACATCTTCATATACTCCAGCTTGCCGCTCTTGAAATCGGCTTCATAGGTCTCAAGGAACTTTTTGACCTCCCTATCCAGCTCCTCCTCCACCATCAAATCCTTAGTAATTATCTCTACAATCCGATGCAGCACCTTATCTTCCGGGACATTGACGGTCACCATATCCATCCCCTTCAGCTTTTTCAGTATAACCTTTGAAATCTCTTCTGTCTGTTGCTTTGTAAGCCTCATTTGTGCCTCCGGTCTCAATATTAGCCAATATGAAGATAGGAGTCAATATTATACTCTTTAGAGCGGGCTTGCTTCAGATACAAGGGGGTAAAATTATCTTTTATCCCTTGACCTTCAACCCCATTTTATCTAAACTTAACCCGTTATGGAAAGGATAGATGTAAAGATAAAGAGGGTGAGGGATGGAGGTGACATAACACTTCCCAGGTATATGACCTCTCATTCCGCAGGGATGGATCTGTATGCGGATGTAGTGGGAGAGATAATCCTCCAGCCTATGGAGAGGAGGCTGATCCCTACCGGGATTGCCATAGCCCTGCCCGATGGTTTCGAAGCGCAGATAAGGCCCAGGAGCGGTCTTGCCATAAATCATGGAATAACCCTTTTAAACTCTCCAGGCACCATTGATGCCGATTACAGGGGAGAGATATCTGTGATAATGATAAACCTTGGCGATAAACCCTTTATCGTAAAAAAAGGCGACAGGGTCGGCCAGATGGTGATAAACAAGATTTACCATGCCGCATGGGATACGGTCGGTTTGTAACAACTCCCGGTTAAAGCCCTTTGTTTCTAATGGCAACCTCAGCCGAGAGTATCGTCTTATAGTGATTAACAACTGCGTCCGGCAGCTTGTCTAAGAGGGCAATGATCTCCTTATAAATGCGGCTTCTTTTCCCGTATGCAGTAACAGATTCAGCTACCTTTGCCGAAGGTTCCTTCCCCTTTTCAAACAGCACGGAGATTTTAACGCCAAGGGCCTTGGCAATCTTTTCAAGTGACTTCTTTGTAAATCCCCGTTTTCCATTTTCGATATAATTGATATGACCCTGTGTCAGGTCGCATCTAAAGGCCAGCTCTTCCTGTGTAATATTCAAATTTTCCCTAAGCCTGCGGATATTGTCCCCAACGATATTGTTTATCATTGGAAGGAATAATATAACATACAGTTATAATGGACAAAGGCTCAAAGTCATATTATTTTCTTGACAATTATGACTATGGGTTATACGATAAATTTACTATCTTTTGTTATAAGGAGGTACTATGCTAATCAGAATATTTGCTTTACTGATTACCTGTTGTCTTGCAGTGCCATGTGTTGTTTTTGCCGAGCTTAACACAGATTTACGCATTAAATTAGGAAGCGCTGCCGGAGTAGAACAGGTAGACGCTACGAATATAGGATTAGGACAGATTGATACGAACCCAAGAAGTAGCGGCAATTTTCAAATAGACCTCGCTATTAGCCAAAAGCAGGAAGCGGGAGCGTTCTTTGTTGGTAGTCTTGGATTGTTTGGAAGATCACATTCAGGACACTATGGTGCTCTCCCTACAGATATTAAATATGATGCAGGGGGGATTAGTGGTGCTGCCGGAGTTGGTGTTAAGGCAAGTGAGAATATTCACTTTGAAGGTAAACTGGAGATTGGTATTGGTTCAGGAAAACCAACCCTGACTACTCCCGGTTTTATTTGGAATACTGTTAATGAGGGGATATATTCTTCCGCATCGCTGATTGTAGGAGGGTATTATACTGTCGCTAAACCAGGTCTTCAGATTGGCCTAGAGCTTGGAACCCAGTCGTTTATTGGCAATTTTCAAATCTGGAATAACGCGGGATATTGGGTTGATAGTAACGTAAAAGGTAGTGGTGGTATAGCCAACCTGGTGTTCGGGTATCAATTCTGATTATGGAATTAAACCGAAAGACTCCGTGTTGTGGAGATTATTTATTTTATTATTTTGAAACAAACCCTCTGGATTCCGGCCTAAAGACTGTCGGAATGACAAACAGCGAGTTTCACCAAAAGGAACTAGGGTCTTTACTCTTGACATATATCATAGAAAGTTAAAAAGATAGACCTGACCCCAAAGTTTCCAAAGTTTGACCCTTATCATAATAATCCTAAAATTGAATTCCGGTGACACGATACCTATTTTACCTGAATAACTTGAAATAGCTGGAGATGACAACGCCTCGGCCAGGCTGGCCCTCTTCATTTCTTCTTTTTCAGTTTCTCTTTGATTATCTTAAGATATTCAATGTCTTCCGCGTCCTTGGCCGAAAGGGTTTTCTTGCAAGCCTTCAGAGCAATCAGATCGTCTATTGACGGGACATGGACGATAAATCCGGTGGGGTCTTTTAGGGATACCGCCTTTTTGTAACACTCCTCAAATTCTACGGAACATCCTTCTTTGGTAGACATCTTTTTTACAAAGAAGGCATCTATCTTTTCTTCTTCTGCATAAAAGACAACCAAAGGCCTATTTTTTGCGTCTCCTCCATACTCAAAGCCCAGCGAATCGGCAATTTTAAAGAAATCTTTCCTTTGTGCAGGGTCTATCCAAAAATCGAAGTCAAAGGAAACAAGGGGAGAACCATATATAGTAACGGCCTGTCCCCCTATGAGGAGATACCTTATGCCTCTCTCCTCAAGTTCATTTATAAGGTCTTCCAGGTTAAACACCTTTAGCCGTCCCCTTTAACGCAAGGCCTTTAAGCTTTCTCGTCCTTTGTAAATTCTTTCTCGCAATCCGTATCCGCTCAAGGATGGTGAACCTTGAAAACCATTCGACATTTTCCAGTTTCGCCTTGTCTATTGCTTTTTTCATGATTTCAAATTTAACATATCTTTACCGGCAGTATCAACTTAATTAAAGTCAGTGTTTATCTTGCCTATGCTACAGTAATTTTGGTAGTATGCAGGTATGGACGTAACCCTTATCATAATAATCCTCGGGTTTGCTCTGTTAGCCGTCATCCTGATATACGGGATATCTTTGATCCTGAAAAGACAGAAGGAGGATCAGGCCCCGCTCCTTCTGCAGCAACAGATAGATGCCTTAAGGGAGCAGGTGAGGCTCAGCCTTGAAGGTAGTTCCAATGCAGCAAACATGCAGATGGGGCAGCTAAATTCCAACCTCTCCAACCAGTTTAACCAGCTTCTCTCCCAGGTGAACCTAAGACTCAAGGAGTCGTCAGAGCTTATTCAGAAGACTAACCAGGGGCTTGGGGAGAGGATGGACGGTGTCACCAGGGTCTTTGGTGATGTGAAGGGTTCCCTGGGGAAGTTGGATGAGGCGTCTCAGAGGATATTTGAGGTGGGGAGGGACATATCGGGGCTCAAGCAGATACTCCAGGCACCGAAGATAAGGGGAGGGTTGGGGGAGCTGTTTCTGGAAAACCTCCTTTCCCAGATGTTGCCAACCGAGCATTATACCTTACAACACCAGTTCAAGAGCGGTATCAAGGTGGATGCTGCAATCAGGCTCGGCGGCAGTCTGATACCGGTTGACGCCAAGTTCCCCTTGCCCGCGTTCCAGAAAATCCTGGACGCCCAGGATGACGCTGAAAGGAAGGCAGCCAGGACCATATTCACTAAGGACGTAAAGAAACGTATAGACGAGGTATCAAAGTATATCCTGCCGGATGAGGGGACATTCGACTTTGCCCTCATGTACATCCCTGCGGAGAATGTCTATTATGAGGTCATCACCAGGGATGGGGAGGAGGCAATAGCCGACTATGCCCTTGCAAGAAAGGTCATACCTGTCTCTCCAAACACCATGTACGCCTATCTTCAGGCCATAGCCCTCGGCCTGAGGGGGATGAAGATAGAGGATCACGCAAAGGAGATCAGCGACACCCTCGGAAGGTTAAAGGGCGATCTGGGCCGCTTTAAGGAGCATTTCGACACCCTTGGGAAGCACCTGAATAACTCCAGGAGCAAATACGACGAGGCTTCATCTGTGCTTGCGAAGTTTGAGGCAAAGCTGGAAGGGATTGAGAGTGGAAATGAGGGGTAATCTATAGAGACGCCCCGGCGTGGCCTCTCTATTATGTATTTATTCTAACTTCCTGAATATCAGCGTCCCGTTTGTCCCGCCGAAGCCGAAGGAGTTGGACATGGCAACCCGAACTTCCTTTTTCTTGGCCTGGTTCGGTGTACAGTCCAAGTCGCACTCAGGGTCCAGATTTTGAACATTTATTGTCGGTGGGATTATCCCGTCCCTCATGGAGAGGGCAGATATCACAGCCTCCACGCCTCCTGCTGCTCCGAGGAGGTGACCTGTCATCGACTTTGTGCCTGAGACAGAGAGTTTATAGGCATGCTCTCCGAATACGCTCTTTATCGCCCTTGTCTCTATGGCATCAGCCATGGTTGACGTGGCATGAGCGTTGATGTAGTCTACCTCTTCCAGCTTTATGTTATTGCTTCTCATTGCCATCTTCATGCATCGGGCCGCGCCGTCGCCGTCTTCGGATGGTGCGGTTATGTGATAGGCGTCCGCGCTCATCCCGTAACCGACAACCTCTGCATATATCTTTGCACCCCTTGCTTTTGCAAACTCAAGTTCTTCGAGGACAACTACCCCGGAACCCTCACCCATGACAAATCCGTCCCTGTCTTTGTCGAAAGGACGGGATGCCGTCTCAGGCGAATCGTTCCTTGTAGATAGGGCCTTCATGGCGTTGAACCCGCCTATACCGAGAGGGCATATTGTCGCCTCTGTCCCGCCGGCTATCATAGCTACCGCATCACCAAGCTGGATGAGCCTTGCCGCATCACCTATACAGTGGGTTCCAGTAGCACATGCCGTTACAGCTGCAGAATTGGGGCCTTTTGCGCCGAACCGTATGGAGATTATTCCAGATGACAGGTTTATAAGTACCATCGGAATAAAGAATGGAGATATCCTTTTGGGGCCCTTTTCAAGCACAATCTTGTGATAGGTCTCGATTGCAGGGAGCCCTCCCATCCCCGCCCCGACCATCACTCCGACATTATCAGCAATATCCGGGGTGATCATGAGCCCGGAGTCGTCCATGGCCATCTGGCTTGCAGCTATGGCGTACTGGATGAAGGTGTCCATCTTCTTGACTTCTTTAGGCTCTATGTAGGTTTCTGGATTAAAACCCTTTATCTCGGCGGCTATCTGGGTCGGATATTCCGAGGCATCAAACCTCGTAATCTTGCCGACACCGCACTTGCCGGCCTTCAGGGCCTCCCAGGATTCCCCGGTAGTGAGACCCAGCGGAGTAATCATACCAACGCCTGTTATGACAACACGTTTCTTCAAAACTCAACTCCTTTTTTGGCTAAACCTT
>JAENJC010000253.1 GCA_016844545.1 Deltaproteobacteria bacterium
TTTCCTATAACAGCAATTACGGTCCTTACTTCCCCTTTTTCTACATGAGGAGTCAGGCCCAAGCCCTTGATCTTATCCACTACATGGGTTATCTCTTCTTCCGTTGCCTTTGGAGACATAACTACAATCATGTTTCTATCCTCCCAATATTTTTTTATTGTTTAAACGGCGGCAACCTACTCGACTACCCCCTTCAATGCCTCTATGAACCTCTTGTTTTCTTCAGGCAGTCCGACTGTAATCCTTAGATAGTTATTTAGATTGTAGATACCCATCGGCCTGACTATAACCCCTTTCTTCATAAGCTCCTGATAAATCTTTGTGCCGTCTCCCTTCATATCAATCAGAAGGAAGTTGGCTTGTGACGTTACATAACTAAGGCCCATCCCGTCAAGCTTGCCATATAGATATGAAAGCCCATCACTGTTTATCCTGACCGACTTATCCACATGTCCCTGATCATCCAGGGCTGCCATGGCTGCAACCTGGGCGAGGGAATTGACATTAAAAGGCTGCCGGACCTTCTCAAGACAGTTTATGATCTCTTCAGATGCCACACCGTATCCAATCCTCAATCCTGCGAGACCGTAAATCTTTGAGAATGTCCTGAGAGAGACGACAAGCCTGTCATTTATGTAATCCATACCGTTCGGGTATTCAGGGTCTGATACATATTCAAAGTACGCCTCGTCTATGACAACAATGACATCCTCGGGCACCCTCTTCATAAACCTCTCAAACTCAACCCTCTTAACTATGGTTCCAGTGGGGTTGTTGGGGTTTGTAATAAAAACAAGTCTTGTTTTTCCAGTAATGGCCCCGGCCATCGCCTCCAGGTCGTGGGTAAAATTCTTAAGAGGCAGTATCACATTCTTTCCGCCTGCTGCCTGGACTATCATCTGATATACGATAAAGGCTGGATGGGCCATTACTGCCTCATCTCCGGCTCTTAAGAACGCCCTCACAATAAGCTCTATTATCTCATTGGAGCCATTACCAAGTATAATCCTGCTTTTGGGGATGCCAAGCCTCCCGGCCAGCTTCTCTTTAAGGTAATAGCAGCTCCCGTCAGGATACCTGTGGAGCGTAGATACATGGCTTTTTATCGCCTCAATAGCCTTTGGCGACGGCCCCAGCGGGTTCTCATTCGACGCCAGCTTTATGGTCCCTTTTATCCCATACTCCCTCTCAACCTCTTCAATAGGTTTCCTGGGGGGGTATGCTGTTAGATTGGCTATGTAGTCTGGAACTAATGGCTTCATAATATCTCAGGATTAAGGGTAAGTAAAACCCTTTAATCCTTACCCCTTATTTCTCGGATACGACCCCAGGACCTTTACGAATAGGCATATCTTCGAAAGTTCATCTATGGCATCTTTTACATGAGGTTCTGATATGTGTCCATCCATATCCAGGAAGAATAGATATTCCCATGCCCTGGTCTTCATTGGCCTTGACTCTATCTTTGCAAGGTTTATGTTGTGCCTGGAAAAAGGCTCCAGCATCCTGCAAAGGGCCCCTGCCTCATCCTTGACCGCAAACATCACAGATGTCTTGTCAGAGCCGCTCTTATCAGGGCTCTTTTTGCCTATGACCAGGAATCTGGTAAAGTTGTTGACGTTGTCCTCTATCCTTTTCTTGACAACCTTCAGGTCGTAAATACTTGCAGCAAACTCGCTCGCTATGGCCGCTGCCTCCGGGTCATTAGCAACCATCTGGGCAGCCGCAGCCGTGCTTGCCGTCTCCATAACAGGTATATTAGGAAGATTCTTTGCCAGCCAGTTCCTGCACTGGGCAATAGGTTGCGGATGGGAATAGACCTTTTTTATATCAGATATCTCCAGCATGACTTCGGCGACAATCTGAAGGTTGGAGTCCACAAACATATCGAGGGTATGGGTTACTATCCCTTCAGTTGAGTTCTCTATTGGAACGACACCGTAATTAGCCCCGCCCTTTTCAACCTCCTCAAACACTTCTGCTATGCTCGTCACAGGTATAAGGTCTGCGGAATGTCCAAACTGTTTAAGACTCGCAAGATGGGTGTAGGTCGCCTGAGGGCCAAAGAATGCTATTTTTAAAGGATGTTCGAGGGAAAGGGATGCAGATATTATTTCGCGGAAGATGGCCCTTATCGACTCATTAGGGAAATGCCCCTTGTTGTTCTTCATCAGCCGGTCGTATATCTCTTTCTCCCTGGTCGGGACGTAGAAGTCGGTATTCCCCTGGACCTTTACCTTCCCGACCTCTTTGACAAGCTCAGCACGCCTGTTCAGAAGTTCAAGAATGTTGTCATCAACGTCATCTATCTTCTTTCTAAGTTCCCCTATGTCTGCCACCGGCAAACCTCCAGCCAATTTTGAATTTCAAATTATATAGGATGGCCATTTATAAATCAATCACTTTTACGAGCCTCTTAAGCAGAGGTATGCCCTGGTCGTTGGAGTCATTGAAGGATAGGGTGAATTTGCATCAGACTTCCAAGTGTGATAGTATTCAAAAAACGTATGTTACCTCGATGTAGACTAATCTTTATTATCTTAGCGGCAATCTGTTTCGCCGAATCATCCCCAAGCCTCGCTGATACCTTAATTTCTAACTTCAACATTGAGAGTTTGGAACTCAGAGAGAAATCTGTAGGACAAAAGATCGCGCATTGGGCAGAGGCCTTTGTGGGAACTCCTTATGATACAGACCCTCTTGGCAAGTATGTGCGGGAAGAGCGGATTGTGGCGGATGATGCAGTGGACTGCATGTACCTGACCTTCAGGACGGTTGAACTTGCCTTGAGTATGGCGCCGGAAGATGCTGTGAAAAACGCCCTTAACCTGAGGTTTCGCAGCAAGGGGCGGCTTGATGGAGAGCGGGTAGCCAATTACGATGACCGCTTTGAATACGGCGAGGATATGATTGACAGCGGAAAGTGGGGTAAGGAGATAACCTCGAACCTGGGTATGACCATCAGGATAAAGGGGAGCAGGGGAAGGGACGAGGTTGTCATAATTCCAAAAGACGAACTTTCAAAAATTGTAGGGGCAACCGGCCGGTCGCCCCTACAGGACGGAGACATTATCTTCTTTATAAAGGAGCCTTCAAAGAGGGTTGTGGAAGAGATAGTGGGACATATAGGCATAATCTCGATCAAGGCCGGTGTCCCGTACCTTATTCATGCCAGTGGACGAAAAGACAGCGCTGATTCCAAAGGTAACGGAATCGTAAAATCTGTCAGGTTGTGGGAATATGTCGGAAATATGCGGTTTGCCGGTATCCGCGTTACGAGGTTTCAGTAACGATGGACTGGACAAATATCTGGCTTGTACTTATTCTTGTTTTTGTTTTTTCCTCATCCTTTCTCATGGCAGCCGAGACAGGGATGATGGCTGCCAGCCGCTTTAAACTGAGGCATCTTGCCTCATCAGGGCTTAAGAGGGCTGTTCTGGCCATAAAAATACTTGAACACCCCGAAAAGCTCCTTGGAACTATTCTTATAGGGAACAACCTTGTCCAAGCGGCCCTGTCAGCCCTTATAACAGCCATTTCTTTAGAATGGTTCGGGGAAAGGGGGATCCTATATGCTACTTTCAT
>JAENJC010000254.1 GCA_016844545.1 Deltaproteobacteria bacterium
TCCGATAGATGTATGAGACCATCCTGGTGAACTCCAATATCAACAAAGGCCCCAAAGTTGGCTACGTTAGTCACAACACCTTCAAGAACCATTCCTTCAGAAAGATCTGTTATCTCCTTCACATCCTCCCTGAATGATGCAGCTACAAATCTGTCTCGAGGGTCCCTCCCCGGCTTCAGCAACTCCTCCTTGATGTCATTAAGTGTATAGACACCGGCGTTTTCATCAACGAACTTTTTTATATCAATCGACTGTACCACCTTTACATTTTCTATAAGCTCCGCCACCTTGAGTCCCAGGGATGATGCCATCTTTTCCACTACAGGGTAAGACTCCGGATGGACTGCCGTACCGTCCAGGGGATTTTCTCCGCCCTTGATCCTCAGGAATCCTGCTGCCTGCTGGAATGTCTTTTCACCAAACCCTGATATCTTTACAAGTTCCTGCCTCGAGCGGAAACGACCCTTCTCCTCCCTGTATTTAACAACCTTCTTTGCCACCGACTCGTTTATCCCTGCCACATATCGCAGGAGGGCATAAGATGCAGTGTTGAGATCCACTCCTACTCGGTTGACGCAAGATTCAACCGTTCCATCAAGTCCTTCTTTAAGCTTTTTCTGGTCCACATCATGCTGGTACTGTCCCACACCAATCGATTTCGGATCTATCTTCACCAGCTCTGCAAGGGGGTCCTGGAGTCTCCTGGCAATGGAAATTGCCCCACGGACTGTAAGGTCAAGGTCAGGGAACTCCTCCCTTGCGATATCAGAGGCCGAGTATACCGATGCCCCTGCCTCATTCACCACTGCACAGAAGACACCCTCAACCTTATGCTCCCGGATCATGCCCCTGACAAACGATTCTGTGTCCCTGGAACCGGTGCCGTTCCCTATGGCGATCGCGCTGATTTTGTACTTTTGCATAATCCCCATCAGGATCTTTGTGGAGCCTGCAATATCGTTTCTGGGTTCTGTTGGATATATGGTAGTGTTTTCCAGAAGCTTTCCGGTATCACTGATTACCGCCACCTTACACCCTGTTCTCATTCCCGGGTCTATCCCTATGACGGCGATGGGGCCTGCCGGTGGTGACAGGAGGAGGTTCTTCATGTTCTCCTCAAACACCTTTATAGCCTCCTCGTCAGCCCTCTTCTTGAGAGCAAGGCGCACCTCGGTCTGGATAGCAGGGTTCAGGAGCCTTGCATAGCTGTCTTTCACGGCTTTTTCCAGATATGGCGCAAAGGGGGAGTTCACATCCTTTATGACCTGCTTTTGCAGATACCCAAGGGGTTTAGCCTCGTCCATTTCGATTGAGAAGGTCAGAACCTCCTCCTCTGCACCACGCCTGATCGCCAGCATCCTGTGGGACGGGATGGCTGATACAGGCTCCTTGAATTCATAGTACATCTCAAACTTGCTCTTCTCCCCTTCCTTGCCTTTCAAGACCCTGGATGAGACAACGCCGTCCTTCTGCATCATCTCCCTCAAACCCTTCCTGTAATCCGCATTTTCAGATACCCACTCCGCTATGATATGCATAGCCCCTTCCATCGCCACCTCGGCGGTAGCAACTCCCTTCTCTTCACTGATGAATTCTGAGGCAAAGGGCATTATCGCCTTCTCTCCCGGAGCCTGTTCATATATAAACCTGGCCAGAGGCTCCAGCCCCTTTTCAATAGCAACGGTGGCCTTGGTCTTCCTCTTCGGCTTGAACGGCAGATAAAGGTCTTCCAGCTCCCTTCGGTTTGTAAGGGAGATACAGGTCCTCTAACTCGGTCTTCTCGTAACATGCCTCAATCCTTGCCTTAAGCTCAGGGGTAAGCTTACCCTGCTCCTCTATCGACTTGAGTATGACCCCCAACCGCTCTATCAGCTCCTTGAAGTAGACCCGACTTTCGTCTATATCCCTTATCTGCACCTCGTCCAGGTTTCCGGTTGCCTCCTTACGGTACCTGGCAATAAAGGGAACAGTGCCCCCTTCCTCCAGCAAAGAAAGGGTCTCTGTCACCTGGCGCTGTGTAACACCAATTTCTTCAGCAATCTTCTTCAGTATGATTGAATTTTCTAAAATGGACATTACTCTATCCTCCAGTCGTTGTCTTGGTTCTACCCTTCAGGGCATTTCATATTACACAGAAAAAATTTTAAATCAAGGGACAGCCTTCGCAACTTTGATTCCAAAACAACAATCATTCTCCTTGACCTCGTCCCGCCAATTTTATAGAATGCCCTCATGAAAAAATACTATGTACTGGACACAAACGTACTTCTGCACGACGTAAACTCGCTCTTCGCCTTTCAGGACAACGACGTTGTAATCCCTATAATTGCCATTGAGGAGCTGGACAGGTTCAAGAAGGACCTGAATGAGATAGGCCGCAACGCCAGACAAGTCTCCAGGATACTTGACAAGTTCAGGGATCAGGGGCAGCTTTTCAAAGGGATAAAGTTAGAAAATGGTGGGACTCTCAGGGTATTCATCCAGTCGTCAAAGAGCAACAGCCTCCCTCCTGAACTGATATTCAATAAGGCCGACAACCAGATACTGTCTGTTGCAATGGAGCTGAAGGAAAAGGGGAAACAGCCTGTTTGTCTCGTGACCAAGGACACAAACCTGAGGATCAAGGCAGATGCCCTTGGAATAAGTGCAAGGGATTATGAATCTGACAAGATAGAAATAAGTGAACAATACGAAGGGTTTCGAACCACCACAGTCTCAAGGGCCGTTATAGACAGCTTCTACGCTAAAGGAAGCCTTGAGCCGTTAGTAAATGATTTATTCCCTAATGAAGGGGTACTCCTTGTTGATGAAGGCGACTCAAAGCATTCCGCCCTGGCCAGGTTCCATAAAGAGAAGGGGAACCTCCTGCCGTTGACCCTTCCAAAGGAGGGGGTATGGGGAATATATCCAAAGAATGCAGAGCAGAGATTTGCCATGGACCTCCTACTCGATGACTCCATAAAGCTCGTTACCCTCGCAGGGAAGGCCGGCACAGGAAAGACCCTGGTTGCCATCGCAGCAGGGCTCAAGAAGACCGCTGATGAAGAGACTTATACAAGACTGCTGGTATCACGCCCCATCTTCCCTCTTGGAAAGGACATAGGCTTCCTGCCAGGGAACCTTGAGGAGAAGCTTACCCCGTGGATGCAACCGATCTTTGACAACCTGGAGCTTATATTCGGCCTTGAGCGTAAAGATAAAGAAAAGGGGATGCACTATAATTACAAGGAGCTCATGAACCAGGGTATCTTGCAGCTTGAACCACTCACTTACATCAGGGGGAGGAGTATACCAAACCAGTATATGATAGTTGACGAGGCGCAAAACCTGACGCCCCATGAGATAAAGACGATTATTACCAGGGCGGGTGACAACACCAAAATAGTCCT
>JAENJC010000105.1 GCA_016844545.1 Deltaproteobacteria bacterium
TACCCGACGATATCTCCAAGACAGAGGATCTCGTCTACTTTAAATCCAGATATCTTTGCCAGAACGGCCTCCAGGGCCTCCAGATTCGAATGTATGTCTGAGATAATTGCATAGCGCATAAGAAAAGGATAACAAAGGGGTGGCAGTATTTCAACTAATACCAATTCGCATTCAAATAAAGACTTTTAAATGCTCAGGTATAATACCCATCCGGGTATAAATACCAAGTAAGCTTTCATTAGGCTCAACAGTAGATGTTTGAAAGCAACCTGGTATAAATAAAATTTGGCGGCATAAGGGAGTTTATGATAATATCCCCCGCATGGAATTCATGCAGACAGCTGTGGATGCGGCATTAAAAGGCGGAGAGGTCCTCCTCTCAAGGTTCGGCTCCTCGAATAACGTAAGGTTCAAGGAGAAGATAAACCTGGTTACAGATGCTGATCTCCTTGCGGAGCGGGCCGTTGTGGATGTCATACAAAAAAGCTTTCCTGACCACCAGATAATGGGAGAGGAAGGGGTGGCCAACGGCGGGGAGTCCGATCATAAGTGGATAATTGACCCGCTGGACGGCACCACCAACTATGCCCACGGATACCCTGTTTTCAGCGTATCCATTGCCCTTGAGATAAAAGGCGAGGTAGTTGTCGGGGCGGTTTATAACCCTATCCTTAAAGAGCTTTTCACTGCTGAGAAGGGAAAAGGGGCCTACTTAAATGACAAGCGGCTTAAGGTTTCAACTACAGATAAACTGATAGACTCCCTCCTTTCAACAGGTTTTCCTTATGTCAGGATGACAGGCGGGCCTACCAATCTCGAAAACTTCAATAAGGCAATCATGAACTGCCAGGAGATAAGGAGGGACGGATCGGCTGCATTAGACCTCTGTTATGTGGCAGCAGGGCGGTTTGACGGATTTTGGGAGCTGATGCTGAAACCATGGGATGATGCAGCTGGGATGCTTGTATTAACAGAGGCAGGTGGCAAGGTCACGGACCTGAAAGGTGGGCTGTATTCCATATATTCAGATGAGATTCTGGCAACAAACGGCCTGATTCATCAAGAGTTGATGGATGTGCTGAACAGAGCTGTTTGAGGGCTCTGGCGGCAAAGATCAATCTGTTTATCTTCTTTTATTTAATATCGCCTTATCTTTCATACACAGGAAACTACTCTGTTCTTTCCCCCGGTCTTTGCCATAAAAAGGGCTCTATCCGCCTGCTCTATAAGGGTCTCCATAGAATCCGCATCTTCTGGACAGGTAGCTATTCCAAGGCTTATGGTCACCTTCGCTCCTGCCGGTATTTTGGGTCCCCAATAAGGTGTATCTTCAATCCCTTTTCTTATTCTTTCCGCAATGATCATCGAAGCGGCCTTGCTGGTTGTCGGAAGTATTACAGTAAATTCCTCCCCTCCATATCGGGCTACCACATCTATGTTTCTGACCTCTTCCTGAATGGCATGGGCCACTGTTTTAAGGATCTGGTCACCGGCTGGATGGCCATACCTGTCATTAAAAGATTTAAAGTCGTCGATATCTATCATAAAAAGGGTGAGGGGTACCTTGTGTCGCTTTGCACGTTCCGTCTCTTCAAAGAGGCGATCCTGAAGGTATCTCCGATTTAAGAGGCCTGTCAAGTGGTCTGTAATGGAGATGCTTCTTAACTCCTCAGACATCTTATAATATGCTCCCCTGTCCAGGGCAATAGAGGCATAAGAGGCGAAGGACAGCAACAGGTCCCTGTCTTCTGCGGAAAAGACCTCGCCTGTAATCTTGTCCGAGATATTAAGGACACCGATAATCCTGGAATTAACATTAAGGGGTATGCTGACGAAGGACTTGGTTTTAAACCTTGATCTGTTCTTCCTTGGTACTGGGCTTTCTTCTATATCATTAACTATCAGAGGAGTTCCCCTTTCGGCAACCCCTCCGGAGATCCCTTCTCCAATCCTGACCTTGAGGTCCTCAACGATGGCCTTGTTAATGCCCTTGGTTGCTTTTATAGCCAGGGCCATATCCTTCTCATCGAGGATCATCAATGACCCCTGTTCAGCGCCAACCAGTTCTATCGATTTGTTGAGAACCATGTCGTACAAAGCCTCCGGTTCCAACAGGGAGGTAAATGCGCCGGAAGCGGCATAAAGGGCTGACTGAAGTATAAGCCTCCTTGCTTTGTCCTCTTTCAGAGATATATTTTCCATAAAGACGGAAAGCTGGCTGCATAGGGTCGAGATGAGCTTTATATCGTCTTCTCCCAATGTTGTATTAAAGATTACCAAAAGGCTGAATGTTTCGCCCTCTCTTTTCAGTGGAAAGAGGTGAATGGAGTGAACACCTTCCGGGGCAGCCAGTTTCCTTAATACGTCCCTGTCGGTAGACCCTTCAGGCTTTCCTGTGGCTGTAACCCTGTTGACTATGTCTATAGAACTATCAATTACAAAGGAATGCAGCTCATCCCAGCGCCGTCCAAAGGCAGCACAAGTTATAAATGAAGTTTCCCTGTCCCGCACCGCTATGCTTGCGCTCTCCACATCAAAAAGAATCCCAAGGGTCTTAAGGGCAAGCTCATAGGCGTCTTTCTGACTTACCGGCTGCAGGAACCCGGAGGTAACGTTAAAAACCGACTTCATCTGGTAGAATCTCTTCTCAAACATCCCTTTGTTATAAATACCCTTAAAGAAAGGGAGGGCCAGGGCCATTACATTATTGGGAATGGTATTGAACTCCTCGGGAGACAAGGAGTTAAGGCCCTTTGTAAAGGGAGATATGGTGGATTCACGCATCTCATATTCCCCAGCCTTATCATGAAACATTTTAATATTCTCGGTGGAGAGATAAACATGGCCGCCTAAGATGACCAGTTGAACATCTTTATCAAGAATAATTGGGACAGCATAGGAATATTGGTGAGTGTGGCATTCAAATATGTACGGCTCCCCCCGATTCAGTGCCTTGGATATGGCTTTAAGGCAATATTCCTTGCAGAGGTTGACTCCCTCTACGGTCCCCATAGCTGCCTTACAGGCGATATTTGTTTTAGTGGGAGGGGTGAGTATAGAACCTTCGCGGTCGTATACAGCCAAACAACCACAATCGAAAGAGGATGTCATCCCTTCCAGAAATTCCTGCCAGAGGGGGACGTCCATAAAGTCAAAAGAGGGTTTTGAGCTCTGTATGTTGGATTTTATTTCATATGAAGTTAACAAAAAGTCTCCACTATTTTAGATAGTTAAAAACAATAAAATAATATCATAAATGTTAGATACTTGCAATAAGCCAAAATCTGTCGAATAAAGAATATTCTTGTCTAATAAAATTAACAATCATCTAAAAGAATAAATATTCTTTAACAAAGTATTAAGACTTAAGTTTTACAAGTAGATCGTTTTTTCATTGGAGCTGAACAAAGCATCCCTTATGGTACATTGCGGAAGGCAACAGTAAACAACTTGCAAAAACATCAGACCACGGTAAACTTACACAAAGACATATAGAACTGAGAAACAACTATCCATGGATTGAACAGATTTAATTAAACACAAAAGACGGAGCTATGTATGGACTACTCTATAAAAATCGGCGGTGCGGCTGGGCAAGGTATCCAGACGGTTGGGGAGACCATTGCCAGGGTATTCTCAAGGGGAGGGTATCATGTATTCACTCATCAGGACTACGAGTCCCGCGTAAGGGGAGGTCACAACTTCTTCCAGATCAGGGTCTCGGACACCCCTATCATGGCCTCGCGAAGTCTGGTCGATATCCTTGTGGCCTTTGACAAGGCCAGCTTAGAGCAGCATGCAAAAGAGCTGACAGAAACAGGAGTTGCAATCTATGACTCCTCTCTCCTCGGAAAAGTTGAAACCGAGAACTGCCTGGATGTCCCTTTTGCAAAGCTGGCAGTTGTTCAGGGCGGCGACAAGATTATGGCCAATACAGTAGCCATTGGCGCGGTTTTAGGGATGCTGGGGATGAAGCTCGACGTACTGGATGAGATCATTAAGGAGACCTTCAGGAAGAAAGGGGATGAGGTAATAAAGGGGAACATAAATGCAGCTATTGCAGGAAGAGAGTATGCAGTTAAAAACTGTGAAAGGTGCCGGTTTTCTTTAGGGACAGTTCATGAACCGCCCCTGCAAAATAAAATCCTCATAAACGGCGTTGAGGGAATCGGGTTTGGGGCCGTTGCATCCGGCTGCAAGTTTTACGCCGCCTATCCCATGACCCCCTCAACCGGGATAATGAACTACCTTGCCAACAAGGGAAAGGAATACGGCATAGTTGTGGAACAGGCGGAGGATGAGATAGCCGCTATCAATATGGCGCTTGGGGCGTCATTCGCTGGAGTCAGGGCCATGACAGGCACCGCAGGCGGAGGGTTTGCATTAATGGTGGAAGGGCTCTCCCTTGCGGCCATGACGGAGACGCCTGTTGTCATCGCCCTTGGCCAGAGGCCTGCGCCTGCCACAGGTCTTCCAACAAGGACGGAGCAGGGAGACCTTTCCTTTGCCCTTTATGCATCCCACGGCGAGTTTCCGAGGCTCGTTTTCGCACCCGGCACACCGGAGCAGGCTTTTTATCTTACAAATAAGGCCTTTGACCTGTCTGAAAAATACCAGATACCGGCAATAATCATATTCGACCAGTATCTGGCGGACTGCCAGTGGACCTTTGAAGGGTTTGATCTGGACAGGCTCAAAAACACTGATTACAGGGTGAGAGGGGAGGCCTTGAATAATCTGACCGATTACAAGAGGCATGCATTCACAGAGAGCGGAGTGTCTCCCCTTGCCGTTCCAGGTGAGTCAAGGTATCTGGTAGTAACGGACAGCGACGAGCATGACGAAGATGGGCACATAGTTGAAGATGCTGAGACGAGGATAAAGATGGTGGACAAGAGGTTGTTTAAAAAACTCCCCCTAATCAGGGCCGAGATAGAGAAAAGCCAGACATAGTCCTCGTGGGATGGGGCTCTAATTACGGGGTTATGAAGGAGGCTGTTGATATTTTATCGAATGGAAAAAATATAGCCATGCTCCATTTCAGTGAGATATTCCCGTTTCCGGCTACGGATAAATTTAACTATCTGAAGATTTTGAGCGAAGCATGGTTGTCTATCTGTATAGAAAATAATGCCACAGGCCAGTTTGCAAGGTTGGTGAGGGCTGAGACCGGGTTTGAATTTAAACACAAGATCAATAAGTATGACGGAAGGCCGTTTTTGCTGGAAGAACTTGTAGCGGCAATTACAGGACAGATCAATGGATAAGGAGCATACATGCCTACCGTAGAAGATTACAAAGGACAGACCCCGGCCTGGTGCCCTGGATGCGGGGACTTTGGGATACTCAAGGCATTTAAGGAGTCCATGGCGGAGATGGGGATTGAGCCGCACCAGTTCACCATTGTCTCAGGAATTGGCCAGGCAGGGAAGTTCCCTCACTATGTAAAGTGCAACACCTTCAACGGCCTGCACGGCAGGACCCTTCCTGTATCAACAGGGATAAGGCTTGCGAATCACGGGATGACCGTCATAGCTGTTGCAGGCGACGGGGATTGCTACGGAGAGGGGGGGAACCACCTGATCCACGCCATAAGGAGGAATGTTAACGTAAAGCTCTTTGTCCATGACAACCAGATATACGCCCTGACCAAGGGGCAGGCATCGCCCACTACTATGGAAGGGACGGTTACAAAGACCCAGCCCTTCGGTGTCTTCTCCGAGCACCTTAACCCTATGGCAATGGCGATAGCCCTCGACTGCTCTTTTGTAGCAAGGAGCTTTTCGGGGGACAC
>JAENJC010000106.1 GCA_016844545.1 Deltaproteobacteria bacterium
CTAAAGAATAGTCAGGATTTATAGTAATTGCCCTATCGTAATCCTTTATAGATTTGTCAAATAACCCTTTATTCAAGTAAACATTACCACGTTTATAAAAGGCTACAGCATTGTTCGTGTCTATGCTAATCTTAGTTGTTAAAATTTTTAATTCTTCATCGAGGAAGGGATGATCAAAGTAGTCATCATCGCTAACTGGTGGATCAAAAACAGCATCCCCTATATCATAAATGAAACCGCCGCTATATCCCTCTTTTATGTGTGTAACTCCGCTATTATAATAGACGAGGCCATAATAGTTATCATAGGCATTTTGGTTTATATTAATGGCTTTTCTGTAATCTTCAAATGCCTTACTGTATTGATTTTTTTTGTAATAAGCCATCCCGCGGTAATAATATGCTAAAACATTATCTGGATATAGATCAATTGCCTTGTTATAATCTTCAATAGCTTTATCAAATTGACCTTTCTCGGCATAAGTACTACCTCTCTCAAACATCTCATTCGCCTGAAAAAACCTCTCATCATCCGCAATCTTCGCCTCTATCTGTTGCTTCTCCTTTCCCCCTTTCGCCCCCGCCAACTGCCTCTTTAACTCCTCAATCTCCTTCTGGCTCTTGTCATAAGCCGCTTGAATTTGTCTGTGGAGACCTTTGCCTTTATCTTTATCCAGAAGTTAAAGCCATCGCCGAAAACAGTCCTCTTTTTCTCCAGGACCTCGACTTCCATTATGCCGGAGGCAAGAACCTGTATCTCATCCGCAGTCAACTGGAAGTTTTTCGTCTTTGAATAACTCTCCACATAAGTCCCCGCCTCTTCAACAGCCGTCCTCTTAGCCTGAAGGAGCGCCCTGCTCTCCGCCACAGTCGGCGTCTCCCCGTCTCCCATGTTGTAGGTGCCTTCTGCAACGATCTCTTTGGTCTCGGCATGGCTAAACGATGGGAGAAGCAGAAGTAAAGCGGCAATAAATGGTAGTACGAGTTTCACATAGGCTCCATCTTGGGCTGGCACAGTCCACCCTGCATGACTAAGCGGCGTGGCGGCTTGTTACCAAGTCCGTCTTAAGCGAATTATTAGGTGCTGTTTTGCCATTTGTCCACAGTTCATATTCACTCAGGTCAATATCATCACTCCATGAAATACCATAGCCTCCAGGATCGACGCGAACGGCATTGAAAAAGGCAGGACTCGCAAGCAAGTGAAACTGCGGCCTGGAAAGAAGAGAATCACAATCATAAATTTTCTTAATTCCGTTCTCGAAAGTGATAAGTAATTGCGCTTCCCCTATGGTTTTTACAGCTTTAATTTTTGGTATCTTTTCCAAATTCAATTTACTCCAATCCCGGCAGTTGCTTAAATTCCTGACGATTCCACATTTCCAATAGTTCCTTTTGGTAAAAGCCTGCCCATTCTTTGACAAGCCGTTGAGCTCTACCCGGCAAATCCCCTTCAATCATCTCCAATGATTCGATAGCAAAAACAGCATTGAATTCTCCGTAAATTGCATGAAAATGAGCGACTCCATGTTCACTTTGGCTGAAGTACATCTTGATTATAATGCCGTAAAATCTGGCTATAACTGGCATAAATCTATCCTCCTTGTGATTGGGTTGCATCCCCATTTCCTCGACCCTCATCATTCCTAACCTTCCCGAAGGCCCTTCACATAACCATCAGGGTCTATCCCCTTCCAGATATCTTTGCCGAGGCCTTGAAGCATTAATACAGGGTCTTTGGCTTCAGTTGTTTTTTTCGGCTGCATCATCCCTTCTTCCTTTAGCAAGAGGACCTCCAGTCTATCGTTCCTGTGTATTGACAGATCATGCAGAACTATCTCCCCATCTTTTTCAGCGTGAACCTTAAGCCTTATTGCCTCCATTCTTTCCTCCCTGATATCCATTGCTATATTTTTTAACTTCCATCTTCCTTCATCCCTCAATTCCTTGATTAACCGCAGAGATGCGGAGTAGCAGAGCAACGCCCCCTAGCTCCCCCTCTTAATTTAAGAGGGGGATTAAGTCTTTACCCCAGCAACAGATTTACAATTACCAGGATTATAGGGAAAACTACATACTCAACAATCCCTGAAAATATCAGGATCAATAAGAGGAGAAAACCGTATGGTTCCAGCCTGGCATAGGATAGAGCCTGTTTCTCCGGTAGTATACCGACCATGATCCTCCCGCCGTCCAGCGGCGGGATCGGAATGACATTGAAAACTGCGAGACCAATGTTCAAGCGGACACTGACATAGGCCATCTGGCTAATAGGTACTGCTACTGCTCCCCAGTGAGAGTCGGCAGGAAGGTGAAGATTAAGCAGCCATCTTAAGAGCAGGGCACTGAGCACGGCAAGCACCATGTTTGTCGCTGGCCCCGCCAGAGCCACCCACAGCATCCCCTTCCTCGAGTTCTTGAAGTAAAGCGGGTTTACAGGTACCGGCTTTGCCCACCCTATCATCCTTGTGACAAGAAACACAAGGGTTCCAACCAGGTCAAGGTGAGCCAGTGGGTTAAGGGTAAGTCGTCCGGCATTCTTTGCAGTAGGGTCCCCAAGCCTGTATGCCACCATCCCGTGTGCAACCTCGTGAAAGGTAACAGCCAAAAGGATCGGCACAGCCAATATTGAAAATTGTTGTATGTAAGATTCCATTTACTCCTTCATCCCTCATCCTTCATCCGTTTTCAAACGCCAGTCTCGCGGCTCCGAGCATCCCTGCGCTATCTCCAAGGGATGCGGCTAAAATCTTTGTCCTATCCACTATCTCACTGAAACACCTCTTGCCTATCTCTTCGTTCATAGATGGATAAAAAAGGTCCCAGGCCTTTGATACACCGCCGCCAAGAATAACCGCCTCTGGGTTTAATATATGAAGGAGGCTCGCTATCCCTACCCCCAGGTATCTCCCCGCACCTGCAAAAAGAGAGGCAGCAGCCTTGTCTCCTCCTCTTGCAGCCGCATCCAGCATCTCAGTGGTCAGATTATCTGTATCCCAGACTGCATCCCCTTTATTGACTGCCTCCCTGGCGGCCCTGACAATACCAGTGGCAGACGCATAGGTTTCCAGGCATCCCCTGTTGCCACAGCTGCATTGCAGGCCTTCAGGCTCCACAACCATGTGTCCGACCTCTCCGGCCATCCCGAAGGCGCCTCTCCATATCTTGCCGTCTAAGATCAAGCCTCCGCCAACACCAGTCCCAAGGGTAATACATACAAGAGAATTCAACCCCTTTCCCGCGCCGGAGCTCTTTTCCCCGTAGGCCACCGCATTGGCATCATTTTCAAGGATAACAGGAAGCGCCAGGGCTTCTTCCAGTAATTTCTGCAGAGGAACTTCTTTCCAGCCTGGGAGGTTTGGGGAGCAGCGGACAACGCCGTTTTCTATCAGCCCAGGGGCGCCAATCCCAATGCCTACAACTGTCCCATGCCTTCTTCCCTCTGCAATCAGCTCCAAGGCAACCGAAGACAACCGTGAGATTATGGCGTCCTTCCCCTCCAGGGCCGACGTCTTGTGTCTTACTGAGTTTATTACGGCGCCGTCTTCGGAAACAAGGGCCAGGCGCATATTGGTGCCGCCCATATCTATGCCTATAGCAAGCTTTTTCATCCCTGACAGGATAACAGATTTTTGAAAATTGTAAAGCGTTTGACGATTTTGGATTAACTCACTGCCTGTAAGCAAATCTTGAAGAAAGTTCCGGGGAATTAGGGATATTTCTCATTAAGGCCATTAGAAATAAAAAAGCTTGATTATTTTTATATATGCATATATAATTTTTCAGATATTAGACCAGGAAAAATAATACCGGTTCCAGGGGAAAGTATATGTCATTGATTGTTGCTGAGAATATTCAAAAATACTATAAGACAGGCGAAGTAACGGTTAAGGCGTTAAAGGGTTTGAGCTTCGAGATTGAGCCTGCATCATTCGTATCCTTTGTCGGGCCATCGGGGAGCGGGAAGACCACCCTTTTAAACCTCATTGGATGCCTTGATAAACCCACAGATGGAAAACTCACGGTGGCGGCCACGGATGTATTGCATCTCGACAGGAAAGAGAGTGCGTCATTCAGAGGCAACAATATAGGGTTCATATTTCAGGACTTCAACCTGCTCCCTGTCCTCACCGTTTATGAAAACATAGAATATCCGCTTTTGATGGTCCAGTCAGTCCCCGCATCGGAGAGGAATAAAAGGGTAAATGTCCTACTTGAGGCAGTGGGAATGATCGAGCAGGGGGATAAATACCCCGACCAGATCTCAGGAGGCCAGAAACAGAGGGTTGCTGTCGCGCGAGCACTGGTTACAAACCCGAAGCTCGTCCTTGCAGATGAGCCCACCGCCAATCTAGACCACAAGACAGCATACATGGTGATTGATCTCATGAAGAAGATGAGGGACGAGTTCAGGACCACCTTCATATTCTCGACCCATGATCAGAAGATAGTTGGAGAGGCCGAGATCATATATTCGCTGGAGGACGGAGAGTTGAAGGGGCGGGACGTAAAAAAGGGTGTTGGAAATGCGTAATCTTTTTAAGATAGCAGTAAGGAACCTACTACGCTATAAAAGAAGGACAATGCTGACCGCCTCGCTGATAACTGTCGGGGTAGTCTTTGTCCTTGTATTTATTTCCGTATCAGGTTCGTTCAAAAACATGATGATAGGGCAGATAACCGATTCAATGCTCGGCCACGTGCAGGTACACAGGAAAGGTTATGTAGCGTCCATAGAAAACCTCCCTCTGACCCTGAATTTAAAACCTGAAGAGGTTAAAAGGCTGGAGACTATCCTCGATACCCAGTCAGAGGTCGAGGCCTACTCCCCAAGGATAAAGTTCGGAGGGGGGTTCAGCAATTTCGCAGAGACAACAAACATACGGCTTAACGGCGTTTATCCTGAAAGGGAGTTTAAGACCGTCCCCCTCCTCTCATCAAGGATAGTCGAGGGAAAGAAATGGATAGAGAAGGGAGAGGTAATTGTTCCTGTGCTCCTGGCAAAGGGAATGAATGTCAATATCGGGGATACGGTAGTAGTTGTTGCGACAAATAAGGACGGCTCTGTAAACGGGAAACAGTTCAAGGTGGCGGGGATACTTGAAAGCGCCGTCGGGCCTGGCGGCAGGGACGGCTACATACATATTGAGGACGCCCGTGAACTTCTCAGGATGGATGAAACGGAGATAAGCGAGATAGCTATCAGGCTTAAAGAGTTCGGCAGGCTGAAAAAGTTTAACGAAAAGCTCGGCGGCCTGCTTTCAAAAGACCTGAATTCCAAGGGAAAGCCTGCATTTGAGGTGCACACATGGGAAACTCTCTCTCCCTTCTATAACATAGCAAGGATGATAGATGTGATGACGTTCTTTATCAAGCTTATGCTCATAGCCATTGTCTTGATAAGCATAATGAACGTCATGATAATGGCTGTTTATGAAAGGATACGGGAGATAGGGACCATAGCCGCCATTGGCACTCTCCCCGGAAAGATTCTTTCCATGTTTGTGATAGAGGGCTTCTGCCTCGGCATAGT
>JAENJC010000107.1 GCA_016844545.1 Deltaproteobacteria bacterium
ACAGCAATAGACCTCTCCTTTTTTCTTTACGCCCATCTCTTTCTCTCCTTTTTGCTAGATTATTGAATATTACCCTATCAACAAATTATACCAACCCTTTCTTATTTAGTCTTTCCGTACCTATGCCGCAGGAACTCTATAATCCCCGGAAGGATCGAGACAAAGATAATGCCCATTATGACAAGTGTGAAGTTGTGCTTGACCGCAGGAATATTGCCGAAGATGTATCCACCGAATATGAAGAGACCGATCCAGAGAATTCCGCCGACGACATTGAATGCGATGAAGTTCAGGTAAGTCATTCTCCCCACACCGGCTACAAACGGGGCAAATGTTCGGATTATGGGCATGAACCTCGCAATGATAATGGTCTTACCTCCGTGCCTTTCATAAAACTGATGGGTGCGCTCAAGATACTCCTTTTTGAAAAAACGGGAATCTTCCAGTTGGAAGACCTTTGGCCCCAGATAGTGCCCTATGCTGTAATTTAGCGTATCCCCGGCTATTGCCGCTATAGTGAGAAGCCCAAACAGCCACACAGGGTCTAGGGACCCCATAGCTGCAATGGCCCCCGCGGCAAAGAGGAGGGAGTCTCCTGGGAGGATCGGCATTATGACAAGCCCTGTCTCACAAAAGATGATGAGAAAGAGGATCATGTACGTCCATGTTCCGTAGCTCTGTATGACGGTGTTCAAATGCTTGTCGAGGTGCATGAAGATGTCGATGAAATTCGTTAATAAGTCCATTGCTCTCCTTTAAATCGGAACAAAGTGGTTGAGAGGGTGGTTTCCCTTTCCGATGTCGTCAAACCCGCTTTTTATTCCATTAAGTACATATCCCTTGGCCTTTGATACCGCCTCCTTAAGTTCGAACCCCCTTGCAAGGCCTGCGGCAATGGCGGATGAGAGGGTGCAACCGGTGCCGTGAGTTGATTTCTGAACCTTCGGGGCCTCATATGTCTCAAACTTCATCCCGTCAAAGAGGATGTCAACTGCCTTACCCTCAAGATGTCCACCCTTTATCAGGACGCTTTTTGCTCCTGTTTTACTGAACAGTTCAGTGGCAGCCTCTTTCATGGAGCTTATATCAGTAACCTTCATTCCCGAGAGGATTGATGCCTCAAGAAGATTTGGTGTGATAATGGTGCATAGGTTAATCAGCGTATCTTTTAATATCTGTACAGCGTCCTCTTCCAGTAAAGGTTTCCCGCTGCCGGAAATCAACACCGGATCGAGGACTACGTTGGCTACCTTCGTCTCCTCAATAAACTGGCTCACTGCAAGGACATTCTCAAGAGTCCCCAGCATCCCGATCTTTACCGCATCAATCCTGATATCCTCGTGGATGGCCTTGAGCTGCTTTACCAGAAAGGCAGAGGGCACATGATAAACATCCTTAACACCAACTGTATTCTGGGCGGTAAGAGAGGTAATGGCAGCCATTCCGTATACCTTAAAGGCGCAGAAAGTCTTCAAGTCGGCCTGAATTCCGGCCCCCCCGGATGGGTCCGAGCCTGCGATTGAGAGCACTGTTTTCATATTTTATATGCCTCCTGAAACCTTCTTGTTGTTTCTTTAATATCATCTGCTTTAACAATGGCTGATATCACAGCAACGCAGTCGGCCCTTGTGTCTATGACCTCTTTAATGTTCTCAAGATTTATCCCGCCTATGGCAACAACCGGAATATTTACACTCTTCTTCACTTCACGCAGCGCCTGTAATCCCTTAGCTTCTTCCGCATCTGCCTTGGTAGTTGTTCCAAAAACCGGGCCGAAACCTATATAATCCGCCCCTTCATATTTTGCTTTTATAGCCTGTTCAAGGTTATGGGTCGAGATACCTATCACCCTGTCCTTTCCCAATATCTTCCTTGCCTCAGCAATCGGCAGGTCACCCTGGCCGAGATGCACTCCATCTGCATTTGACAGCAGGGCGATGTCCGCCCTGTCGTTTACTATGAATAGAGCCCCTGCCTTTCTTGCAAGCAACCTGATCTCTCTGGCCTGGCTCAAAAGCTCTTTTGATGAAAGCCCTTTCCCTCTAAGTTGTAATATCTTTGCTCCCCCAGCCAATATCTTTTCTGCTATCTCTGTATTGGAGACCGATGGTCTTAGCGAATTGTCTATAATGGCGTAAAGGCCTTCGACTCTCATTTAATTAGGTCTTTTGTCTCTTCAGATTCTCTTAACCCATGCAGTTCTTCTTCAGAAAGAACCACAGGCCTGTCCCTTTCTAAATTGACAATACAGAGGAAGCCAAACGGTTCATCGCCAGCATTCAGCAGTTGATGAGGCTCATTCGGGGCAATATAGACGGTGTCCATAATGTTGAAGTCATGAACCTTATTGTCCATCACTATTTTGCCTTTACCTCTTACGCAGATGACCACATGCTCATGCTGATGTTTTTCCAGGCTGGAGAACCCCCCCTTTGCCACCTCAAAGTAACGAAGGCTGAAGAGACAAGACTCCCCATGGTCTCCTATTAAAACATTGCGCATGATATTGGCGAAGTTGCTCCCTTCGGGCTTGTATGCCTCTTTTGCAACTCCCTGCCAGGTAAAATCGTTGTTAAATTTATAGAAGGCGCTTTTGTTTTCCGCAATAGCAGGAACCTTTTCCCCACCCTGCCAGTCGCATGAGAAAGGAGTCTTAGTGTCAGTCATATCTTCCTCATTTTACATCAAAACCAGAGTCTTTATCGAATCTCCGGCATCGGCGGTAATCCTGAATGCCTCATCAGCCTGTTCCAGCGGAAAGCGGTGGGTCACAATCTTTTCTGCTGTAACCACTCCCATCTCAATCAACTCTAGCGCCTCCCTTGTGTCAAATGGACCACAGGAATAGGAGGGTACAATAGAAATCTCACTGAAGTAAATGTCATGGGGATTTATAAGGAGGGTTTCCTCTTTGGAGGTCGGCGTGAAGAGAAGAACCGTTCCGCCTCTCCCGCAGCATCTTATTCCCTCCTCCATAGCTTTTATGGAACTTGGCCCCACAACAATAATATCCGCCATCATCCCGCCAGTAGCCTTACTTACAGAATCAAACAAATTCTGTTCCGTCAGGTTTACTACCAGATCAGCCCCCATCTTCCCTGCATAGTCGCACCGGAACTTTTGAAAGTCGGCGGCTATAACCATCTTTGCGCCGTAATGCTTCGCAAGGAGTACATTCAACTGCCCCATTGTTCCAAGGCCTTGAACTAGCACAACAGCTCCCGACTTTATCCGCGCCCTTTTAAAACCCTTGACTACGCATGCAGTCGGTTCTGTTAAAGTCGCATCCTCCATTGAAACATTATTTGGTATTAGAAGTGTATCCCCTATCAGGTTTTCTTCAGGAATCTTCACATACTCAGATATCCCGCCAGGAACTATCTTTGTTTTCCTCCAAGTATCACACTGGACATAATCGCCCTGGCGGCAGAAGCGGCAGGTGAAGCAGGGGGCATGATGATGTATTGCAACCCTGTCTCCGACCTTAAAGTTCTTTACCTCTTTACCGACTTCTACAATGGTCCCTGCCGGCTCATGCCCAAGGACAATAGGGGCCTTCTTCCTGATATACCACGGCATCACGTCGCCGGAGCAGATTCCGCAGGCGGAGACCTTTACCAGCGCCTCCCTCGGTCCCACATCCGGGACAGGCATCTCTTCGAGGCGTATATCTTTAAAGTCATAGGCCACAGCGGCCTTCATGGTTTTGGTCATTATTTGTATCCCCTCATATATTAAGGAAGTCAGATTAACATTTTATTAGGATATCGGCAAGATGATTGAAGAGCGAACCAAGGGAAGTGTCCGGCAATCTAAATAGGAGAAAACAGGAAACTTATTCGTTGAAATTATTTGCATTTTTCCTCAATTTTGGTAAAGTGCAAAAACTGTATAAATATTTAGAGGGCCGGAAAGAATTGCGTCCCCTATTCACAATATGCGGATTTTATAGTGAAGACCCTTGAGGAGAGATCGGTATGAATGACATTAGAAAAGGAACTAAGAGGAAAAGGATAGGAGAGGTACTTCTTGATGCTGGCCTTGTAACTCTAGAGCAATTGGAAAATGCCCTTAGCCTTAAAAAAGGTAAAAATAGATTAGGCAAGGTCCTCATTGAACTCGGTTATGTTACAGAGACGCAGATTGCTAAGGCGTTATCAGAACAGCTTATGCTCCCGTTGGTTGACTGGGACAATAAGATTGTGGATAAGAAACTATTAAAGTTTATACCAAGGGAGATTGTGGAAAGTAGATTGGTCTTCCCCATTGAAAGAACAGAGAAAGGCCTGCTAATTGCAATGGCTGACCCACTTGATTGGGAGGTCATAGACAATATCAGATTCATGACCGGCTTTGGTATCAATGTTGCCGTGGCTACGGAAAGTTCTATAGAAAATGCTATAGAGAATAATTACGGAACCACAGAAAGGGCATGGGATCTCCTCCAGGAGATCCCTGAATATGAGGAAGTAGAGTTTGTAAAGACAATTTCTGTAGAAGAGGAAAATGTAAATATACAGTCCCTTTTCAAGCTGAGTGAGGCTCCGCCCGTAATAAAATTTGTCACCATGATCCTTGTTGATGCTGCAAAGGCGAAGGCAAGCGATATCCACATAGAACCCATGGAAAAGCATCCTCAGGTAAGGTACAGGATAGATGGAGTGTTAAGGAAGGTCTTTACGTTCCCAAGGCATATGCAGGATTCAGTAATATCAAGGATCAAGATAATATCAAATCTTGATATAACAAATAGGAGGCTTCCGCAGGACGGAAGGACAACTTTGAAATTTGAGGGGAGAAATCTTGAATTGAGAGTATCTACCTTGCCCACGGCCCACGGAGAAAACATTGTTATCCGACTCCTTGATACATCACATGGGCTGATTCCTCTTAGCAAAATCGGTTTAAACGAGAAGATTTTAAAGCAAATATTAGGTTCCTTGTTACAGGCCCAACCGGCAGTGGAAAGACTACGACGCTTTACGCCATGCTAAAGCAGCTTCAAACTGATCAGGAAATGATCATAACCATTGAAGATCCTGTTGAATACAAGCTTCCAGGTATTTTGCAGGTCGGGGTTAAGGAGGCGATAGGATTTACCTTCGCTACAGCCCTCCGTTCAATACTCCGTCAGGACCCTGATATCATTATGGTTGGAGAAATCAGGGACAGGGACACGGTAGAAATTGCTGTGAGAGCTGCACTTACAGGCCATTTCGTACTGAGCTCAGTCCATACAAATGACACGGTATCTACCATAACAAGACTGATAGATCTTGGATTGGAGCCGTTCCTTGTCAGCTCCGCTGTATCTGGTATCTTTGCCCAGAGATTGGTGAGAAAGATCTGTGATAAGTGCAAGATCGAAGTGGATTTTAACGGAGAGTTAGAAAATTGGAAGGGACCTCTTATAGAAAAGTGTTACAAGGGCCAGGGCTGTACGGAGTGCCACCATACCGGATATAAAGGGCGTATCGGAGTCTACGAATTTTTGGTTATTGATAAAAAACTCAGGAGGTTGTTAGCAAAGAAGGCTACAGAGGATGAGATATGGGAGGTAGCAAGGGAAAACGGATTGATCACGCTTTTTGAAGATGCCTGGGAGAAGGTAAAGGCCGGAATAACCAGCGTTGAGGAGGTATTATCAAAAGTCCCTTACAAACATATTGAACACCCTGAGATACGTTTAGAAGTGGAATAATTGGTGTCAGTTCTGAAATATACTTGCGCTCATCAGGGTATTATCGCGTACTTTATTCCTTCCCCCGCCATGAGCATCTCAAACGCCTTCGGCAGATCCCTTAACGGCAGTTCAGCTGTTATTAGAGGTTTTACGTTTATCTTCCCTGATGAAAGTATCTCATACGCCTTCTTTACAGCCGCCGGTGTAAAGTGGAACACCCCTTTTAAGGTGATTTCATCGTAATGAAGCCTAGTGGTATCAAAGCAGACCCGGCTGCCGTCAGGGCAGCCGCCAAACAGCAATATATTCCCTCCCTTGCGTACCAAGGAGAGTGTGGATTCCCAGACATCCGGCCTTCCTGTGGATTCAATAACAAGATCAGCCCCACGGCTGCCGGTCTCTGCAAGCACCTCTTTTAGAAGATCGCTCTTGTCCACGTTAATGACTGTATCTGCTCCAAGGGATAGACCTGCACTTAGCCTGATATTATGCCTCCCTGCAAGGATTACCTTTTTTACTCCGTATCCCTTCAGGGCCGCAACCTGCAAGAGCCCGATAGGCCCGGCGCCTATTACGACAACAGTATCACCGCTTATGATTGAAAACTGCTCCAGCCCGTAAATCACGCAAGCAAGAGGCTCCAGCATTGCTGCCTCTGCAAATGAGAGGCTGGCTGGTTTAATAAATGTATTTTGCTCTACTATATGCCGCGGCAGCTTGATATACTCGGCATACGCCCCAAGGACCTTGGTGTCCATAATATTTTCACAGAGGTTATGCTGTCCCTTCTGACAGTAAAAACAGGTGTTGCAGGGGGCGGAATGGACGCTCATGACCTGGTCGCCGACCTTGAAGCGGTTCACGCCTGATCCGACCTCTTCCACCGTACCGGAGAACTCATGGCCCAATACCGTAGGCATAGGCATCTTAGGATGTCCGCGCCTGAAGGCCTTCAGGTCCGTTCCGCAGGTTAGGGCCGCCGCAACCTTAAGTACGACCTCTCCCGGTCCCGCCTTAGGCCTTTCGACTTCCTGCATTTCCAGATGACCGGGACTTATCAATACTCCGGCAAGCATATCTTGCTCCTCAGCTTGTTCTCTTGGATATCTTCCTACCTGGATTCTTTGTAGGAAGAGGGTTCCCCTTTGAATCCATTTCCAGCTCGGTCAACTTTTTCCGAAGTGTATTCCTGTTTATCCCCAGAATCTCCGAGGCCTTTAACTGATTCCCATTGGTCTTTTCCAGGATAAACCTCAGGAGGGGCCGTTCTACCTGTTTCATGATAAGGTCGTACATCCCTTTCATCTTCAGGCAGTCTCCATTGTCAATAAAGGTCTTTAACTTTTCCTCCCAAAGCTGGTCTAATGATTTAAACCGGCCGGCCTTTACATGCGCCTCTCCAAAAACGGCTGTGGGGAGGTCTTCAGGCAGTATCTTGTTTCCGGATGACATTACCATGGCCCGCTTTACTGTATTTTCTAACTCCCTGACATTTCCAGGCCAGGTATAGCTGTTTAGTATCTTCATTGCATCAGGGGTCATGCCTTTTTCCTCAACATCCAGTTCATCCCGGAACCTTCTCAGGAAGTGCTCCACAAGCAATGGGACATCCCCCGTTCTTTCCTTCAAAGGAGGCACCACAATTGGTACTACATTAAGCCTGTAAAACAGGTCATCCCTGAACCTGCCCTCATGGATGGCCTTTTCCAAATTCCGGTTTGTTGCGGTTATTATTCGTACATCAGCAGGTATAGGCTTATTCCCTCCCACCCTCTCAAACTCCTTTTCCTGGATGACCCGTAATATCTTGGCCTGGAGGTCTATAGGCATATCGCCGAT
>JAENJC010000255.1 GCA_016844545.1 Deltaproteobacteria bacterium
TTTAGGTATACCGGTGACCAGGTCCCTTCCCTTTACCTCTATACTCCTAATCTCGTTCTCCGGGTATGCGTTCCCGATGGTCATCTTTATAACCTCGGCGGTCCTCTCCCCAATAAGAAGGTTATATTTTCTTTTTATGTACGCGATTATTGCGTCGTCCATCCTGTCCCCGCCGACCCTAATTGACAGGCTGTATACAATACCAGACAAAGAGATAACTGCAACCTCTGTGGTCCCGCCACCGATATCCACGATCATGTTGCCGGAGGCCTCTGTTATCGGGAGGCCGGCTCCAATAGCTGCAGCCATCGGCTCCTCAATCAGATAAACCTCCTTTTCACCTGCGGAATGCGCGGAATCCCTTACTGCCCTCTTCTCAACCTGGGTTGGCCTGAGCAGCATCTTGCGGTTGTGTACCTTCTGGATGAAATAGCGAAGCATGGCCTCGGTTACCTCGAAGTCTGCTATAACCCCATCCTTCAGGGGTCTTATGGCCATGATGTTCCCTGGCGTCCTTCCGAGCATCTGCTTTGCCTCTTTTCCGACTGCCAGGACCCTTTTAACCCCCCTTTCATCCTTCTGTACCGCAACCACAGAGGGCTCGTTTGCGACGATCCCTTTTCCCTTAACGTATATAAGGGTATTGGCAGTCCCAAGGTCTATGGCAAGGTCATTGGAAAACCTTCCGAGCAGTGAATCAATAAACATCTTTAAGCTCCTTCAAAAATTATTTCTAATTGCAAGAAATCTCCCCCTACAAAAGTGGGACCAAAGGGGATTATATACCGTCCTGCAACTTTTGTTTAATTTAGCAAAACGAGCTAATTATATCAAGACAAATAACGGGGCAAGGCAAAAAACTATTGCATTTTGTCTGTCTTTGAATTAATCTTACTCGGTTTAAATAGATTGCCGGAGGTAATAAAGATGCTTGACGTTATGAGGAAACATGCCCAGTCGTGGGCCATAAAAGGCCTGTTCACCGTTATAATAATCGTTTTTATCCTGCTCTATACCGCGCCAGGGGAAAAAGGGACTGGGCTCCAGGTGGTTGCAACTGTTGACGACGCCAAGATCACGCTGTCGGAATATCAAAAGTCCTACGACAACATAATGAGCATCTACAGGAGCATTTACAAGGAGGGTCTCTCTGAAGAGACTCTGAAGGAGTTGAAGATAAAGAAGAAGGCCTTGGATAACCTCATTGACGCCAGGCTTTTATTTAAAGAGGCTGCAAGCGTCGGGTTCAAGGTAAGCGACGCCGAATTGGTAGACTCCATTTCCAGGTACCCAGCCTTCCAGAGGGACAATGCATTTGATAAGGAGCTGTATCTAGCCGTGCTTAAGGCAAACCGTCTTACCCCTGAAGAATTTGAGGAGGGCCAAAAAAGGACTATCCTTATCGGTAAGGCGGAGGGTCTCATAAAGGAAGGTGTCAAGATTAGCGATGAGGAGGTTTGGGATACCCATGCAAGACAGAAGGAAAAGGTTAATCTGGAGCTGATAAAGATAGACCCGAAGGATTTCAGGAAGGAGGCAAAGGTGTCGAACGAAGAGGCAAGAGAGTTTTTCTCCCAGAACAAAGAGATGTTCAGGATGCCTACGGAGCAGACGGTAACCACCTCGGAAGATGACCTGAGGAAATACTATGAGAAGAATGTAGACCTGTTTATGAAACCGGAGAAGGATGCCGGCGCAAAGCCCTTTGAAGAGGTGATGGGCCAGGTTGCTGTCCTGTATAGAAAAGAGAAGGGCGCTGAGGTCCTCAGGGAAAAGGTCTACAAGTTCAGGGAAGATGCGTCGAAGGCCAAAAACCTGGGGGAGGAGGCGGCGAAGGGGAAGCTTTCAGTTACAAAGACGGGCTTCTTTTCAGCCGGAGAGCAGGTGGAGGGTATAGGCATGAACCCCGACTTTTACAGGGAGGCCTTCACAATGAAGGCTGGGGATATAAGCCAGCCAGTAGAGACACCCACGGGGTACCTGATACTTAAGGTTGTTGAGAGGAAGGAATCGAGGACGCCAGGGTATGAAGAGGTCAAGGAAAAGGCTGTTGCCACAGTAAACCAGAAGAAGGCCGGGGAGATGGCGTTCAAGAAGGCCGAGGAGATCCTTGCCGGCCTGAGGGAAGGGAAGCTTAATATCTCTAAGTTGCCATACAAGGCTTTAGAGACCGGATTGTTTGGAAGGGACGGAAGTGTGCCAACCGCAGGGTTTTCTGAGGAGATGAGCAAGTCTGCCTTTTCTCTTTCAAAGGAGGCGCCTTATCCCGCAATCCCTTTTGTCATCAACAATATAAGCTACATAATGAGGCTTAAGGAACGTGCTGAGGCAGATAAAGAAGGCCTGAAGACTGAAGAGGCATCCATTCGGGAGAGGCTGACACAGGAAAAGGGAGACGAAATACTGAAGAGCTGGCTAAAGATAGCAAGGACTAAGGCGAAGATAAAGACGTACGAAGAGTTATTGCAGTAGAAGGTTTTATCCTTGACATGTAAAGACAAATAAATATAATAGTTGATTTTTTTAATATAACTTGGAGGCAGAAAATGGGAATGACGGAATATCTCTTTACTTCGGAATCGGTTACCGAGGGGCATCCTGACAAGGTTGCGGACCAAATATCCGATGCTATTCTTGACGCCATAATTGCTCAGGACAAGAAGGCCAGGGTCGCTTGTGAGACTCTGGTAACAACAGGTCTTGCCATGATTGCAGGAGAGATAACCACCGATGCCAGGATTGATTATCCTAAAGTTGTTAGGGAGGTTATTAAGGAGATAGGGTACAACGAGTCTGCCATGGGGTTTGACTGGGAAACCTGCGGAGTCATAACCTCAATAAACAGACAATCCCCAGATATATCTGCGGGAGTTACAGAGGGAGAAGGGCTTTATAAAGAGCAGGGGGCTGGCGACCAGGGACTTATGTTCGGATATGCCTGCAGGGAGACCCCTGAATTTATGCCCATGACCATCATATATGCCCATAAGCTGACGAAAAAACTTGCAGAGGTCAGGAAGAGCGGTAAACTGGACTATCTCAGGCCTGACGGGAAGTCTCAGGTAACCATAGAATATAAAAATAACAAACCTGTGAGGGTTGATGCCGTAGTTATTTCTTCCCAGCACAAGGAGTCCGTTTCTCACGCAACCCTTACGGAGGGGATCATAGAAGAGGTCATAAAGCAGATAATCCCCGCAGGGCTTCTCGATAAAAATACGAAATACTATATAAACCCCACCGGCAGGTTTGTCGTGGGAGGCCCAATGGGAGACTGCGGTCTTAC
>JAENJC010000108.1 GCA_016844545.1 Deltaproteobacteria bacterium
TCAACCCTGACGTTCTTGCTGATGGAGGTAGGGTCAATGTCTATATGGATTATCTTGGCGTTAGGGGCAAACTCGCTGATCTTCCCTGTGACCCTGTCGTCAAACCTGGCGCCAATGGCAACGAGAAGGTCGCAGTGGGTCACTGCCATGTTTGCCCTGTAAGTTCCGTGCATCCCGAGCATGCCGAGAGAAAGCCTCTCCTTTGCCGGATATGCGCCAAGCCCCATTAAGGTCATGGTTATGGGCAGTTGGAGCTTGTTTACGAACTTTGTCAGTTCTTCCGATGCATTTGATAGAATTACCCCTCCACCTGTATAAAGCAGTGGTCTCTTGGCCTCAAGGATCATCTGAATGGCAAGTTTTATCTGTCCCGGATGACCGCTGTAGGTCGGGTTGTAGCTCCTCAACTTTACCTCTTCAGGATAATGATACTCGGTGCTGTCTATCATAACGTCCTTCGGCAGATCTATAAGCACCGGCCCAGGCCTCCCTGTCCTCGCAATATAGAAAGACTCCTTTATTATCCTAGCCAGATCCTTGACGTCCTTAACAAGGTAGTTGTGCTTTGTGCACGGCCTTGTGATGCCAACTATATCAGCCTCCTGGAAGGCGTCGTTACCTATCAGCATGGTGGGCACCTGTCCGGTCAGGACAACCATCGGGATGGAATCCATATATGCCGTTGCAACGCCCGTTACAATATTTGTAGCTCCGGGCCCTGATGTCGCAAGACATACGCCAACCCTTCCCGTTGACCTTGCATATCCGTCTGCTGCGTGCGCCGCCCCCTGCTCGTGCCTTACAAGGACATGCCTTATCGGGTAGTTCAAAAGCTCATCGTATATATTTAAAACAGCCCCGCCGGGATAACCGAATATGGTATCAACCCCTTCCTTTATGAGGCTCTCCATAAGAATCTGTGCGCCTGTTTTTTTCACGAAATCCTCCATAACTCCGGTCAAGAGTAAAACTAATTTATTCTCCTGACGCCTGGCTTCTCACTTCTGAATTTATTCAGCTCGTATTGGCCTTAGGCATAAGCCTACGATAGGCAGCGGCGCAGGCTATAAAATTAATACATTTTGGGGTGGAAAGTCAACTGGTCATAATTTGTCCCTACAGCTTTTTGAGGCTTACTCTACCTCTACCTTCACCTGCTTAGGCTTAGCCTCTTCCGCCTTAGGCAGGGTCACCTCAAGGACGCCGTCCTTGAACTTGGCCTTTACCTGGTCCTGTTTAACGCTAACAGGAAGACTGAAGGAGCGCATGAAGGTTCCAAAGGAGCGTTCAACCCTGTGGTAGTTCTCCTCCTTTACCTCCTTCTCCCTCTTTCTCTCGCCTTTCAGGATCAGGGTGTTGTCCTTGACCTCGACAGAGACCTCTTTCCTGTCAACCCCAGGCAACTCGGCCTTAAGGACGATATTCTCGTCCGTCTCATATATATCTACTGACGGCGACCAGAATGTCGGCATAGCAGCATCCTCCGGCATCCTGAACCTGGAGAGGCTGTCCTCAAACATCCTGTCCATCCTTTCCCTGAGGGTGATGATGTCTCTGAACGGGTCCCACTTTACAAGCGCCATATTACTCTCCTCCTTTTTACTTCTTCTCTTCCTTAAACTCTGCATCTATAACGTCGCCCTCCTGGGCCTTCTTCTCCCCCCCCTCTGGCTCTTGGGTATGCGCATGCTCTTCAGCCTTGGGCTGCTGATACAGCACCTCGGCAAGCTTGTGGGAGGCCTTTGTGAGCTTGTCCATGCTATCCTTGATCTTGATGGCGTCATTGGTCTCTATCGCCTTCTTTGCCTCTTCTATGGCCTCCTCGAGGTTCTTTGCGTCTGCTTCCGGGAGTTTTTCCTTGTTCTCTGTGAGGAGCTTTTCAGTGCTGTAAATAAGGGAGTCGGCCTGGTTCCTTATTTCGACCTCCTCCTTCCTCTTCTTGTCCTCTTCAGCATGGGCCTCGGCGTCCTTCACCATCTTGTCTACCTCGTCCTTGGAAAGGCCGCTGGATGCAGTGATAACAATCTTCTGCTCCTTCCCTGTACCCATGTCCTTTGCAGCGACATGCAGTATACCGTTAGAATCTATGTCAAAGGCGACCTCTACCTGTGGAACACCTCTCGGAGCCGGAGGGAGACCCATAAGATGGAACTTCCCGAGGGTCCTGTTGTCCCTGGCCATATTCCTCTCGCCCTGCAGGACATGCACCTCAACAGACGTCTGGCTGTCTGCTGCTGTTGTAAATATCTCGCTCTTCCTTGTAGGTATAGTGGTATTCCTCTCTATAAGCTTTGTCATAACACCGCCAAGGGTCTCAATACCAAGAGAAAGAGGGGTCACATCTAATAGCACCAGATCCTTCACGCTGGCATCACCACCAAGTATTCCGGCCTGGATTGCAGCTCCGACTGCAACGGCCTCATCAGGGTTGACGCTCCTGTTCGGCTCTTTCTGGAACACGGTCTTTACAATATCCTGCACCCTTGGGATCCTGGTAGAGCCTCCCACCAGCAATGCCTCATCGATCTTGTCAGGGCTCAGCTTTGCATCTGCCATGGCCTTCTTGCACGGTTCAATGCTTCTGCTCAGGATATCTTCCACCATCTGCTCGAACTTCCCTCTTGATAGCCTGTAGCTCAGATGTTTTGGCCCTGTGGCATCAGCTGTTATAAACGGCAGGGATATCTCAGTCTCTGTTGTTGATGAAAGCTCTATCTTCGCCTTTTCAGCTGACTCCTTAAGCCTCTGGAGGGCCATCCTGTCCTTGGAGAGGTCTACCCCTTGGTCCTTCTTGAACTCAGAAACCAGCCAATCCACAAGCCTCTGGTCTATATTGTCTCCGCCAAGATGGGTATCGCCGTTTGTTGACTTCACCTCGAACACACCATCCCCTATATCAAGGACGGAGATGTCAAATGTTCCTCCGCCGAAGTCGTAAACTGCGATAGTCCCTTCCTTCTTCTTGTCTTCTCCATAAGCCAGTGCTGAGGCTGTAGGCTCATTGATGATCCTTCTTACGTTCAGCCCGGCAATGACCCCCGCATCCTTGGTTGCCTGTCTCTGGGCATCATTGAAGTATGCAGGAGTGGTTATAACCGCATCAGTAACAGTCTCCCCAAGATATGCCTCTGCTGCCTCCTTGAGCTTCTTGAGGATCATTGCGGAAATCTCAGGAGCAGTGTAGTGCTTACCCATTATATCTACAACCGCCCTCCCCTGGTCGTCTGCAAGGACCTTGTAGGGGACCATCTTCATCTCCTCATTTACCTCGTCAAAGCGGCGTCCCATGAACCTCTTTATGGAAAAAACAGTGTTTTCCGGGTTAACAATAGCCTGCCTCTTTGCCACCTGCCCGACCAGTATCTGGCCGTCCTTTGTAAAGGCCACAACAGAAGGGGTAAGCCTGTTCCCCTCCTGGTTTACAATAACCTTAGCCTCTCCACCCTCCATGACCGCAACCACGGAGTTGGTTGTACCGAGGTCTATACCAATAATCTTGCTGCCCATTTGATCCTACCTCCAAAATATAGAATTTTACCGCTACTTGGATGATAATCATGGGTATGGGGTTTGTCAAGGGCACCACCTTAAAAAAGGGGAAGACCTTAAAAACAGGTGCCCCAGTCAAGCGCCCCAATGCTAAACAGTCCCATACAACAGATCAGGTTCAACGAGAACATTATTGTTATCATCACCTATCCATATCTGTCCATCCTGAACAGTGCACTGGAGCGTCATCGTCCTCTGGGCCAGCTCTCCCAATGACCTGGTGGCCGCCTGGGGCAGGGCAATCACCTTCAGGTTTTTATGTCTGGACAGCTTTTCAGCTATAGGTTGCCACCATCCCTGAACTGTTCTTCCGCCATAGGCATAAAGGTAGACCTCCTTTGCCCGGTTGCAGGCCTTTCTGATCCTCTTCTCATCAGGAAGACCCACCTCGATCCATATCTCAATCTCACCCGACAGGCTTTTCTGCCAGATATCAGGCTCATCATCTTCGGCAGATATCCCCTCGGTAAATGTCAGACCATCTGAGGCGTGCAGGGCAAAGGCAAGGAGGCGGACCATCATCCGCTCATCCGTTTCAGAGGGGTGCTGGGCAATGGTCAGACTGAGGTCGTTGTAGTAGGGGCGATCCATATCTGCGATCTGAAGCTTGGCTTTACATATCGTTGCCTTGATGGCCATAGATCTATTATTATCTCCTTTTTCAATGCGCCCTGTTTATCATACAGGGTTTGTTGGAACTCACTTTATTATCTGATTAAAGAGATATTCAAGGCCGTTCACCTTGATCTCATAGACAGCCTGAAGCATCCTTCCAAGCTCCCCTTCAGGAAACCCTTTCTGTGCAAACCAGACCACATACCGCTCAGGCAGGTCGATAAGGCGGGTCCCGGCATACTTACCGAAGGGCATCTTCGCCTCAGCCAGTTTCAACAGGTCTCTGGAATCAGGAGAAACCTTAATCCCAGGTTTGCTGTCTTTGGTATTCATTCCATATCCTTATTGGTCGATTCTATTTAGTTTACCGGTAAAGCCTTTAAAGCATGCAGCCAACTTTAGATGCAAGCTTTGTTTTTAATAACGGCACGGCTTTCGTCAGGAGTCGTTCTTTTATAATTTGCTGCTGATTTTGTTTTCAGGCCAGGTTTGTTCTACTGATCAAACAAGCCGTCAGGGAGATCTATATTTACCTCCAAATCGTCCATCAGCACCTCTTCGATCAATCTGCCATTTTTATCAAATGAGGCCGCTTTCAAGGGAAGGAATATCCCCTTGTCAAGCCAGAGTATATATCTGTGAACCCCATCAACGACATAATCTGCATTCCCCTCCACCTTCAACATAATCGAAGGCCTCCCTCCGATGGCCTCATCTTTCAATATTTCAGTTTTGCCCATCTTTTGCAGCTCCATGACGGCCGGGCTAAGGGTCAATATAAAGGAGTTCATCCAGGGGAAAGGTCTTAGCCGGGCCTCTCTTTTTAGAGGATTGTAAACGATGACTGCGCCGTTGTGCGGTTTCGTAAACTCCATCCTTACAAAACCAGGCCGCTTATAATAATATCTGATAACCTCCTGCGAGACCTCGCTCCTTGAGCGCAATGTTACCTGGTACGAAACGACACTGCTATAGCTGGCTATTGCAGCAGCAATCGGGTCTGAGCCTTCCATCCCATCTTCCCTATGGCTTTTGAAGAATAGAAGCTTCTTTTCGCAGTAAAATGAATATTTGCCGACCTTCAGAGGTACAAATTTCATAACTTTAAATTTATTGCCAATTGATTCATTAATATCCATCCCTGCGTCCGGTTCTTTCATTACAAAAGAATGAGGTATAATGCCAGCCTCTTTCCTGACCTTTATTTCCACTGGGACGTTTACCTTCACTATAATACGGTCCGGATTGAAAAAATAACTACCAACCAGGAGCTCAACCCTCTGTATACCGTCCCGGCCAATCTCAGTCTTGAATATATTTTTATCTCCTGCATTTGAAGCCGAGGGGGTAATTAAAGTCGCAATTAAGCTCCAAAATATGTATCTCATTTGTTTGTTCTCCTTTTTTTCAATTTTAGCATAACTCTTTTTTTGTCGAATTTACAGTAAAACCCATCTCCTAAGGGAAAATTAGGGATACGACTACACAAAATTTGTTGACTATTTTTCACCCCTGTATAATAATCCACACAGCTTCATGTTCTAATCTTCCTGTAAAGGCGGTAGATATGCAAGCATCAACCCTTCCCAGACGGGTGTTAGACAAAATCCAGTCCTTTCTTTGTTTCATTCCATTTAATAAATCCGTAAAACTCTGTATGTACGCTGATTGCAGCGAGGGGGCTGTAAATGACTGAAAAAGCCCTATTAATGCCGTCGGAGGTAATTGAAAACAAGATATTCCTTGTTCGGGGTAAGAAGGTTATGTTTGACAGAGACTTGGCTGTGCTTTATGGAGTTACAACAGGGAACCTGAATAAGGCAGTAAGCCGCAATATAGAACGGTTTCCGGAAGACTTCATGTTACTTCTTACAAAGGAAGAGCATGATTCTTTAAGATTCCAAATTGGAATCTTAAAAAGAGGGGAGCACTCTAAATATCCTCCTCGCGCATTCACACAAGAGGGGATTGCAATGCTCTCCGGCATTCTGCGAAGCGAGCGCGCGGTTAAGGCCAACATAGCTATAATGCGGGCCTTTGTCCGTCTAAGAGAGATGCTGGCCTCCAACAAAGAATTGGCAAAGAGGCTGGATGAGATGGAGAAGAAGTACGATTCTCACTTCAAAGGGGTCTTTGATGCCATAAGGCAATTGATGGCGGGACCGGAGCCGAAAAAGAAGAAGAAGATAGGGTTTTAGATGTTCCCCCTCTTAAGATTAATCAAGGAGGAGATATGAAAACGGTGAAAGTAACAAGGCTTTTGGCAGTAGCTATTGCAGCCGCAGTCCTCACCACCTATGGGTGCCCCGGCCCCGACGATAGCGGAACAAGCGGGGGCGGAGTAGGGGTTGCCCTGACCTCTATTGCAGTATCACCGGCTAACCCTGGCATTGCCATTGGTACGACCCAGCAATTCACGGCAACAGGGACTTACTCGGACAGCACCACCCAGGACATAACCACAACCGTGACCTGGAATTCATCTGCTACATCAGTAGCCACTATCAGTAGTGCAGGATTGACTACAGCAACCGGCGCAGGCATAACTACCATCAAGGCTACATCAGGGAACGTCTCTGGTGCAACCACACTTACGGTGAACCCGGCAGTAAATATTCCTAAAACAGGTCAAGCAACGAGCTATGATGCGAATAATCCAAAAAAAGATGATGGGGCATTACAAAGGGGTGTTGCCTGGCCGAGCCCGAGGTTTACTGTTGATGGCACAGGGCTTTGTGTAACAGATAATCTTACAGGCCTGATGTGGGTAAAGACGCGGGACGGCACCATGAGGACATGGCAGCAGGCATTGGACTATGCCAACAATCTCACCCTTTGTGGTTACACTGACTGGCGCTTGCCGAATAGAAAGGAACTCAGAAGCCTGATTGACTACTCACAGTCAACCCCCGCACTTCCATCAGGCCATCCGTTTGGTGGGGGTACGGGCTACTGGTGGTCCTCGTCTACCTATACCACCGATACGAATTATGCCTGGGTCGTCAAAGCGTGGAATGGCGATGATACGGTCTCCAATAAGACTGTAATACAACTAGCTGAAAACGCATGGCCGGTACGTGCTGGACAGCAGGATACCCCTAACCCTGCCTATCCTGCCAATCTTCCAAAAACAGGCCAGACGACAAGCTATGCAACAGGAGATGATGGAAATTTAAAAATGGGTGTTGCTTGGCCCAGCCTTCGGTTTACAGACAATGGCAA
>JAENJC010000109.1 GCA_016844545.1 Deltaproteobacteria bacterium
AGGCAATTATGGCAACAGACCCGGTCTGTAAGATGGAAGTGGATGAAGATACGTCCTTAAAGACAGAGTTTGAAGGGAAGAGCTACTACTTTTGTTCAGCAATCTGCAAGAGCGCATTTGAAAAGGAGCCGCACAGATACACCGAAGAGGATTGAGCCGTGCATGACGCAATAAGACAGATTGCCCATTATACCGCCATGCTCTCAGAAGGGATAGCGGTCATAATCATCATCATGGGTATAGCCGCATCCATTTCGGTATACGGGAGAAAGACATATTTCATAAGAATGGACTATCCGGCGGTAACCGAAAGCAGAAACCGACTGGCCCATTCCCTTTCCCTTGCCCTCGAATTCCTTATTTGCGCTGATATCCTGAAAACGGCCATATCTCCAACATGGCAGGACATAGGCCAACTGGCAGCCATAGTGGGGATACGGACGTTTCTTAACTTCTTCCTGACAAGGGAATTGAAAGAAGGAGAATCCCATGCCTGAAAAGTGGCATCTGTTAAGCGGCGGAGATCTTGTGCGCAGGCTTGAGACAGATACCTCAAAAGGTCTTTCGCTGGCCGATGAATCAAGGAGGCTTAAAGAGTTTAGCCCCAACAGGCTTACCGAAAAAGAACCACCTTCAGCCCTATTCCTCTTCCTTGAGCAATTCAACAACTTCATAGCCTGGCTCCTCATTGCAGAATTACCCCCCCCTCCCCTTGAAGAGGCGGGAGCTTTCCCTTTCCCTCTAGGAGAGGGGTCAGGGGGATGGCGGGGTTAAAGGCTTAGAACTACTCTTAAAGATCGGGGCCTTTGCAACAGTGCCTTCTTAGAACAAGAAAACAGGCACTGGAAGATCATCGGCGACCTTACGGAATGATCCCTCATTACCCTTGTAGGAAGGAAGGGGATATTCATGGATGATCTGCTGAAGACTTACAGGCTAATATCAGAGAGACCTTTCGACACTGAAAAGATAATTATGACAGGTATATTCATGGAACCGGATATTTAAGACCCACCAGCTCGACACTATTGACAAGATCCTTTCTGGTGGTATATCAATAGTGCTGACGATGATTCTCAAAGGCTGTAAGTTTATCAAATATTCGGGAGGTAAATATGTAACAATGAATAATTAAAGAAATAGGAGGCTCTTGCAAAACTATCTTTTTATAACCTTGTCATGCCCGAATGCTTCTGTCGGGCATCCATAAGGCATTGATTTTACAAGAACTATATTCCCGATTAAACACTTCGGGAATGACATTTTGGACTTTTGCAAGAAGCTCATAGTAGTGAAATATGATAAGTAATCTGTGCGAAGAAATTGTCTGAGACATCCTTAATATATCTTAAGAACTCTTGAGAATCTGTGTTCAATGGTTTTTAATTACATCATTTGGGTTAACGGAGGATTTATATGAGCCACAAAAAAATGATCGAAGCTTTGTTAGAAGGGACTGGAATAAAGATAAACGGGAGCAATCCTTGTGACATCCAGGTTCATGATAATAGGTTTTATAAAAGGGTATTGACCAACAGCTCTTTAGGATTAGGCGAATCATATATGGATGGCTGGTGGGATTCTAAAAGCCTTGATGGATTTTTCTTTAAAATATTCAGTAGTGGAATCGAAAACAAGGCAAGGAACTGGCAGATAATTCCTTATCTATTAAGAAATGTAATTACCAGTGTTGGCCATAAATCTAAGGCATTCAACATAGGAGAAAAACATTATGATATAGGAAACGATTTATATAAAAATATGCTGGACAAAAGAATGGTCTACACCTGCGGCTATTGGAAGGAAGCAAGGAATCTTGACGAAGCACAGGAGGCAAAACTGGACCTTGTCTGCAGGAAATTAGATTTCAATCGTGGGCAAAAAGTGCTTGATATCGGTTGTGGGTGGGGAAGCTTTGCCAAATATGCGGCTGAAAAATATGGAGTTTCGGTAACAGGGGTCACTGTTTCCAAAGAGCAGGCCGAATTGGGGCGCGAAACCTGCAAAGGCCTGCCGGTAGAAATTCGTCTTCAGGATTATCGCGATCTAAGCGGGCAATTCGACCACATAGTCTCATTGGGGATGTTTGAACATGTAGGTTATAAATACTACAGAACCTACATGAAGATCGTAAACTCCTGCCTCAAAGACCATGGTTTGTTTTTGCTTCATACCATCGGAGGGAACAGATCTGTTGTTGCTACCGACCCATGGATAGATAAACATATATTCCCAGACAGCATGCTCCCTTCCATAAAACAGATCGGCTCCTCGATAGAAAATTTATTTGTTATGGAAGATTGGCATAATTTCGGCAGCGACTACGATAGGACCTTGATGGCTTGGTATAGTAATTTTAACAAAAGCTGGGATGATATAAAATCAGATTATGATGATAGATTTTATCGTATGTGGAAATATTATCTGCTTTCCTGCGCTGGTTCGTTCCGCGCGAGGAAAAATCAGCTCTGGCAGGTTGTCTTGTCAAAAAATGGCGTCTTTGGCGGATACAATTTTCGCTGACATAAAGACTTTATTAAAGGAGAACCAATGGCAAAAGACCCGGTATGCGGTATGGATGTGGACTCTGCAAAAGCAGCAGGGACATCTATTTATAAGGGTGAAACAATATACTTCTGCAACGTTAACTGCAAAAATAAATTTGATGCAGACCCAGAGAAATATGTAAAAGAAACAAAAGAGGACACTGCCATAGACCCAATCTGTGGGATGACAGTGAGCAAGGCCTTACCAAAAGGGGGGACCTCCGAATACAATGGTAAAACCTACTACTTCTGCAATCCTGTCTGCAAGAACAAGTTTGATGCAGATCCCGAAACAGCCCTCCATCCAAAGAAAGAGATCAAAAAGATAGGGGCTAAGAAGCGCCTTGGTAAGACTACAACAGTTACACTTGCAGTAGAGGGGATGACCTGCGCATCATGTGTCAGGACCATTGAAAACGCCCTGAACAGTGCAGAGGGAGTGGCAAAGGCAGTCATTAACTTTGCCACAGAAAAGGTCACCATAGAGTACGACCCGAAGATCCTTGATGAGAAGGACTTTGCCAAAATTGTTGAGGATGTTGGCTACAGGATACCTCTTACAAAGGTAGCTGAAGAGGAAAAGGACATCAGGAAGATGAGCGACGCCAGCTTCAAGATGCGCTCTGCCTGGGGGTTCTCTACACCTATAATACTGCTCATGATCCTTCATATGGTGTTCGGCTGGCATCTCCCCGGCTTTGACCTCCTAATGATACTCTTTGCCATTCCCGTTCTCTTCTGGAACGGTTACGAGACCATCGTTGCAGCGGCAAAGGCTACGCGAAACCTGACTCCCAATATGGATACCCTTATTGCAATGGGTGCAGGCGTTGCCTTCATTACAGGCCCGGTAAAGGTGGCAGGGTTCCCGATAGAAAACTACAGCGGTATTGCAGCCATGATCATGGCGTTTCATCTAACAGGGAGATACATAGAGGCTCTGGCCAAAGGCAGGGCCTCCCTTGCCATAAAGAAGCTCCTTCAGCTTGGAGCAAAGTCAGCGCGCGTCATTGTTAACGGGGAAGAGAAGGAGATACCTGTCGAACAGCTCAAGGTTGGAGATATAATGGTTGTCAAGCGGTGAGTCTATGCCTGTAGGGAAAAAGATTGGAGATAAGGTCATTGGAGCTACAGTTAACCAGATGGGACTTTTGAAGGTCAAGGCCGAGAAGGTCGGGAAAGACACGTTCCTTGCAAATGTCATCAAGCTGGTGGAGGAGTGCCAGGGCTCCAAGGTCCCTATCCAGGAGTTTGCAGACCGGATCACTGCGGTTTTTGTCCCCTCTGTCCTGGGGATTGCTCTCGCCACCGTCCTTCTCTGGCTGGCATTCCCCTCTTTCTTTTTATCCATCATACAGAGTGCTTCCTCCTTTGTCCCCTGGGTGAATCCATCCCAGGACATCCTGTCACTGGCGATCTTTGCAGGGATCGCTGTTCTCGTAATTGCCTGCCCCTGTGCATTGGGTTTGGCTACTCCTACAGCCTTGATGGTTGGCTCCGGTCTCGGCGCAGAACACGGTATCCTGATCCGAAAGGGCGAGGCGATTCAGACCATGAAGGAGATAAAGGCCGTGGTCTTTGACAAGACCGGAACTATAACCAAGGGAAGGCCGGAGGTGACGGATATAATAGTGGTCGGGGGTCAGGGGTCAGGGGTCAGTGAAGAAGATGTATTGAGATTAGCGGCATCGGTGGAGGTCGGTTCGGAACACCCACTTGCTGCATCAATTGTAAATGGGGCTCAGGACAGGAAGATAAGACTTGGGGCGCTCAGCGATTTTACGGCTATTGCAGGCCATGGTGTAAATGGAAAGATAGATGGAAAGTCTGTCCTGGTAGGCAACCAGAAGCTGATGAAAGATTCCGGTATCGATTTCAGCATGGCTTTAGATGACCTGCACCGCCTTGAAGACGAGGCAAAGACCGCCATGCTGGTTGCCGTCGATGGAAAGATAGCAGGTATTATCGCTGTTGCCGATACGTTGAAAGAAGACTCGGTTAAGGCAATAGAAGAGCTTAAAGAGATGGGACTGGTAACAGTCATGCTTACCGGCGACAACAGTAGAACTGCCGAGGCTATTGCAAAGAGGGTAGGTATTTCCAGAGTCCTCTCAGAGGTACTCCCCCAGGACAAGGTCTCCGAAATCAAGAGGATCCAGATGGAGATTGGAATGACTGCCATGGTTGGTGACGGCATAAACGACGCCCCTGCCCTCACCCAGGCCAACGTTGGCATAGCCATCGGGACCGGCACAGATATCGCCATAGAGGCCTCGGATGTGACCCTTGTCAGGGGAGAGCTTTCCGGTGTGGTGAGCGCCATTAAACTTTCAGGCGAAGCTATAGTTCTGAATGAAAAACTTTGATAAAACAGCCTGAGTAGTGATATAGTGCTGTAAAATGTCTGGAGGTAAACAATGTTAAAATCAAAGAAAAGATATTTGGCTCTACTTATTCTCTTTCTGGTTATTGCGTCTGCGGAAACGGTTTTAGCAGACCAGCTGCGCAGGGTCACGGATATCAGCCATGTATGCATGGTGAATAACGAGGACATGGGAAAGCCCCAGATACCTATAAAAGTGGGGGATGAGACCTATTATGGCTGCTGCAAGATGTGCATAGGGACGCTGAACAATGACCGAAAGGCCCGTTTTGCCGTAGACCCGGTGAGTGGCAAAGAGGTGGATAAGGCAAAGGCTATTATAGGGGCAAAATCCAACGGGGCGGTCGTCTACTTCGAGAACGAGAAAAATTTCCAGGCATTCATCTCGAGATAAATGTTGCGAAGGTGGAGATGTGATGTATAGTTTGAGCGTTATACCAATTCGCATTTAAATAAAGACATTTGAATGTCTATGCATAATACCAAGTAAGCTTTCAGTAATAGAAATAATTATATGTTTGAAAGCAACTTGGTATAAATTTGATTTTCAATAAAATGTATCCTAAAGGGGGCAGACTGTATGACAATGGCAGAGATCAGGGAAAAGGCAAAGGGGATGGGGATCAAGAAGACAGTTGGGATAAAGAAGGCCGATCTTATAAGGGAGATCCAGGCAAAGGAGGGTAATTCCCCGTGTTTCGGGACTGCAACAAGCTTTTGCGATCAACGTGATTGTTGTTTCAGGGAAGACTGTCTTCAGGTCTGAATGGATACTTGCCTAAGGCATCTCTTAACATTTCCAGGAAACTCTGACGCGATATTTCCTTAGCACCAAGACTCATAAGGTGTTCCGTCTTGACCTGGCAATCGATGAGACTGAACCCTTGTTCCTTCAATCTCTCAACTATGGTAACGAAAGCCACCTTCGATGCGTTGCTCACCTTCGAAAACATCGACTCGCCAAAAAAGACCTTCCTGAGGGTGATCCCGTAAAGCCCGCCCACCAGCTCTCCCTCGCACCAGCTTTCCACTGAATGGGCATATCCCGACCTGTGAAGCCTGATGTACGCCTCTATCATATCCTCCGTGATCCATGTCCCCCCCTGCCCTTCTCTTGGAGCCACTGCACAGTTCCTGATGACCTGCTCAAAGGCGGTATCCATTGTAACCTTGAAAACCCCTTTATTGACAACCTTTCTGAGACTCCTTGAGACCTTCAATTCATCGGGGAGAAGTATGAGACGCGGATCAGGAGACCACCAGAGGATGGGAGAGCCTGCGTTGTACCACGGGAATATCCCCATGGAGTAGGCTGTTATAAGCCTCTCCTCGCTGAGGTCTCCTCCAAAGGCAAGGAGGCCGTCTTTTCTGGCCAGTTCGGGATTGGGAAAAGTGATCTCGTTTGACAACCGGAATACGGGCATGATCAGGAATAACTGAAGTTCAAGCGCCCTTCCAAGAAACTGACAGAAACCTTCCCGCCCTTCTTCAGTCTGCCGAAAAGCACCTCGTCCGAAAGGATATCCTTGATCTCCGTCTGTATGAGCCTTGAAAGGGGACGCGCACCGAAGGCGGGATCGTAACCCTTTTCAGCCAGCCATTTTCTGGCATCATCTGAGATGGTAAGGGAGACCTTCTTGGGCTTGATGGTCTGCTGAAACTCTGATATGTATTTATCAACCACCTTCTGCATTATCTCAGGCGTCAGCGGATTGAAGAAGATGGTGGAGTCGAGGCGGTTCCTGAATTCCGGGGTGAAGAGATCCTTTAAGGCAGCCATCCCTTTACCCTGCGCATCATCGGCCCTATCGCCAAAACCCGGGGTCTGCTTCCCCATGTCCCTTGCCCCTGCATTGGAGGTCATGATAAGGATGACGTTCCTGAAATCTGCCTTTTTGCCGGTGTTGTCCGTAAGGGTGGCATAATCCATGACCTGAAGAAGGACATTAAATATGTCGGGATGGGCCTTTTCTATCTCATCCAGCAAGAGGACATTGTAAGGGTTCTTCCGCACAACATCCGTCAGGAGCCCTCCCTGGTCAAACCCCACATACCCTGGAGGGGCCCCTATTAGCCGCGCCACTGCATGCTTCTCCATATATTCACTCATATCGAACCTGACAAACTTTACACCAAGCACATTGGCAAGCTGCTTTGAGACCTCTGTCTTCCCGACCCCTGTAGGTCCTAAAAAAAGGAATGAACCTATAGGCCTCTCAGGGTTCCCCATACCGGCCCGGCTCCTCTTTATTGAGGATACAAGCGATGTGATGGCATCGTCCTGGCCGAATACTGTGTTTTTAAGCTCGCTTTCAAGGTTTGCAAGTTTATTTACATCCGATGCAGAAACTGTATGGGGAGGGATCATTGCAATCCGTGCAACTACCTTTTCTATCTCAGGGACCCCGATGATGTTCCTCTTATGTTCACCCAGCTTGAATACGGCCCCTGCCTCGTCAATAACGTCAATGGCCTTGTCAGGGAGATGCCTGTCGTTTATATATTTTGAGGAGAGAGCGACTGCAGCCTTCAGGGCAGTCGTAGTATATTTTACACCGTGGAAATCCTCGTAATGGGCCTTCAGCCCTTCGAGGATATGGAAGGCTTCATCGACGTCAGGTTCATGCACATCTATCTTCTGGAATCTTCTCGATAGTGCCCTGTCCTTTTCAAAGTGGTTCCTGTACTCCTCGTATGTGCTGGCCCCTATGCAGCGGATGGCCCCTGAGTTAAGCACGGGTTTAAGGATGTTCGATGCATCCATGGAGCCGCCGCTTACGGCCCCTGCCCCGACAATGGTGTGTATCTCATCTATGAAGAGGATGGCCCCCGGTATCTTTTCCAGCGCCTTGATGGTCGACTTCAACCTTGCCTCAAAATCACCCCTGAACCTGGTCCCTGCAATCAGGGAGCCCATATCAAGGGAATATACCTTCGTCTTTTTTAAGGCTTCCGGGACTTGTCCACTGTGTATCTTGAGGGCCAGTCCTTCCACTATGGCAGTCTTTCCTACCCCAGGTTCACCAACAAGTATTACATTGTTCTTCCTCCTCCTCCCCAGTACCTGGATTGTCCGCTCTACCTCAAGATCTCTCCCCACAAGCGGGTCGATACCTTTGGAAGCCGCCTTTTCAACCAGGTCTACAGTAAAGAGCTTGAGTGGGTCAGGGGAACCGCTGCCTTTTTCCTCACGAGGGACAGCATCCTCCTCACCTTCTATATCTGTCTTTTCAACATTGTGTGCCTTGGATATGCCGTGGGAAAGGTAATTTAAGACATCCAGCCGTGTTATCCCTTGCATATCCAGTACACGGACAGCGAAGGAATCATCCTCCAGGAATATGGCAGCCAGGAGGTCTCCGGAATCTGCCTCTGCCTTGCTGGACGAACGGACATGGTTCAATGCCCTCTGGATCGCCCTCTGGAACCCGATGGTCTCCTCCGGATAAACTCCTGAATTATCCGTAACAAGCGGGATATTTTTACGGAAATGCTCCTCTATGGCAAACTTTATACCCTCCGCATTGCCGCCACAATTCACAATGATGTTTACCCCTAATGCATCATGAAGAATGGCATACAGGAGATGCTCGACGGTCAGGTATTCATGATGCCTGACCCTGGCATCGATTATTGTGGCCTCAATTATAAGTTCCAGTTCCTTATTAATCATGTCTCCTCCAATGAGCACCTGAGTGGGAACTCATGCTCCTCCGCAAGCCTATGCACCTTATCCACCTTTGTCTCCGCTATATCCCTCGTAAATACACCCGCCAGACCCTTACCTTTATTATGTACAAGGAGCATTATCTGGGTGGCTTCAACCGATGACTTATGAAAGACCCTCTCAAGGACATGCACCACAAAATCCATAGTCGTATAGTCGTCATTCAACAGGAAGACGCCGTAATATGAGGGCTTCCTGGTCTTCTGCTCCGCTCTTTCTTCTGTTCCATGGATTGTCTTATGCTTACTGTTCATATGTCATATTATACTAAGAAAACGTCTGAAAATAAATAGTGTAACTGATCAGACTGAAGACTGAAGGTAAGAGACTAAATCGTGTTCCATCACACAAGGTAATCTTAATCAGGAAGGGCTTACCGGCCTTTTAGATATTTGTGAAACGATGCACTTGCTTCCACCTTCAGTCTTCAGCCTAACTACCTGAGCAGTTACGTCTTATTTTCTCTTTATCCTGCTAACGGGTTTCCCCAATATCTCGCCATATAATCGGAGATGCCCTTCTATCTCGGCGGCCAGGCTATAATCCCTGGCGACCTTATCTATGGCCGCCTTACCAACCCCTTCTCTAAAGCCAGTATCAAGGATAACGGATTTGGCCTTTTGCAGGAAATCCTCTTCATCACCCTGTTTATAAAGGAGGCCATCCACGCCGTCGGATATGACGGCCGTGTTCCCGTCACAATCTGACGCCAGAACAGCCTTTCCAAAATACATAGCCTCTATAACGGCATTGGATAGCCCTTCCGACACGGAGGTGTTGAGTACAACGTCGGCAGACTGATATATGTCCGGCATCTCATCGTGAGCAACCTTCCTGTAAGATATCCAATCCCTTCCTTCCATCGCTTCAGAAAGCCTCTTCCACTCGGATTCATCAAGGATGGGCCCGACGATGACAAGATTGATTGAAGGGTATTCCCTGCGCAACAGTTCGAGCGGCCTTATGGCAAA
>JAENJC010000016.1 GCA_016844545.1 Deltaproteobacteria bacterium
TGGACTTCTGGGTAAGGTATTCAGTGAATACCGGGATGAAGGAAGAGGTAAGAGAGCCTTCGCCAAGTAGCCTTCTGAACATGTTTGGAATCCTGAAGGCCACAAAAAAGGCGTCAGCCGCCATCCCTGCGCCAAACAGATTTGCAATAAAGGCGTCTCTGACGAAGCCGAGTATCCGGCTCATCAATGTCGCACCCCCTACAACCCCTGCAGCCCTTGCAATCTTTGATTTTTCTTCAGACATATTTCTAAGCCCTTTCAGTGATGCCAAACCTACCAGATTGGTCTCTCCATGTCAATGAAGCTTGCAAATTTTGAAAATTTTGAAAATCATTGACTTTACTTATATAGTTTGCTACTTTAAAACGAAATAACTGTGGGTATGGCCCTCCATGCCCCACTACAATTACAAGGGCTTGAGGGGAATTCCTTAAGCCTTTTTGTTTATGGAAAAGACGATGAATAGAAGCGTAAAAAAGAAGATACTGATTTCGAACGATGACGGAATCCACTCCGAAGGGATTAAGGCCCTTGCTAAAGCTATGAAGCCGTTAGGCGAGGTCTATGTCGTTGCCCCTGACAGGGAAAGGAGCGCTTCCAGCCATTCTCTTACCCTTTACCACCCGTTGAGGGTTGAAGAGGTGGCTAAGAACTGGTACTCAGTGGATGGCACACCCACAGACTGCGTGAACCTGGCTATAAATGGGATACTCAAGATGCGGCCTGACCTGGTGGTTGCCGGGATCAACAAGGGCCCAAACATGGGAGACGATATCACCTACTCTGGTACCGTTTCTGTCGCAATGGAGGGGACGCTTCTTGGAGTGCCGTCCATTGCTGTATCGGTTAATGCAAAAAAGGATTTCAATTTCAAGCCTGCCGCCGATTTTGCCAATAGACTTGCAAAGTTTGTCTTAGAAAACGGCCTTCACAAGGACACCCTGCTGAATGTCAATGTCCCCAATCTGGACGGAGATGAAATAAAGGGATACAGGATGACAAAACAGGGGAAAAGGGTCTACGGGGATGCCGTTGTGGAAAAGGTTGACCCGAGGGGAAGGAAGTACTACTGGATCGGGGGAGACGACCTCGGCTTTGCCCATATGAAGGATTCAGATTTCGAGGCCGTTTCAGAGGACTATATATCTATCACCCCGATACATCTTGACCTCACCAATCATGCCTCTTTCAGGGAGATGAAGGACTGGAAGTTCTGATCTCCCCTTGTCCCCTGTTCGTATTTAAAAAAAGCTTGCTATTTGTTACTCTCTGGTGTATAAATTTTTGTTGCAATATTAATTTAACAGATACTCCTTGCCCCGGACATGGTTCCGGGGCTATTAAACCCGAGAGGAGGTGAGGAAGAGATGCGTAGATACGAGACCATATTCATTGCAAGTCCTGAGCTCAGTGATGACGATGTAAAGGGAATCACTGAGAAGGTAACAGGGCTCATAGAGAAGATGGGCGGTCAGATTGAAAAGACCGAGGACTGGGGAACCAGGAAGCTGGCTTATGAGGTCAAGAAAAAATCCAGGGGACATTATGTTTATGTCAGGTTCTCAGGTAAATCTGACCTTGTGGCAGAGCTTGAAAGGAACCTCAGGATCAATGAGGGCGTTATAAAATACCAGTCCGTGCTGGTGGAGGATAAGCCGGTTGCAAAGGCGGCTCCGGTAGAGGCCCCGGCAGAAGTTGCGGCTGAGGTATAAAGATACATAATTTGGAGGATATATAAATGGCCGTCAGGCAAGAGAGAGAAAAAAGGGTTTTCCAGAAAAGAAAGGTTTGCCGCTATTGTGCGGATAAGAACCTTGTTATCGATTATAAAGACTTCAAGAGCCTTAAATACTTTACAACAGAGAGGGGGAAGATAATCCCCAGGAGAATTTCAGGCAACTGTGCGCTGCATCAGCGGAAGGTGACAGTGGCAATACAAAGGGCCAGAAACATCGCATTCCTTCCGTTCTCAGCGGCAAGTAGCCATCCATCTCATTAAGCGTGGTTGGGTGACTTTGCAGAGGAGTGTTATAAGTGATCTGTTGCGAGGGATTGTATTAACCCTTTCCTTTTTTCTGGCAGGGGTAACAGTTCCTGTTTTAGGTCTGGCCGTAGGTCTCATTACCCCGTTACCGATTGCCTATTATTTCAGGAAGATAGGGATGAGGTATGGGTTTCTGTTGCTGCTGACAGTAGTCACCATTGTGGGATTTACGGCAGGGATAAGGGTTGGGGCATTTTTCCTTGCAGAGTTTGCCGCAATGGGGATAGCCCTTTCAGAATCTGTCAGGATGAAACTCCCTCTTGGAAAAGGCGTTCTGCTTTCCACAGCGGCTTCAATAGCAGGAAGCGCCCTTTTTCTGTTGAGCATTTCGTCTTCGCTTGACAAGCCTTTGCACCAGGTAATAGGAGATCAGGTTCGAGAGAATCTCCAAGTTACTGTTGATGCATACAAGAAGGTAGGGCTCCCTGATGAGCAGGTGGAGCGGCTGACTGAATTTACAGGCAGGGTTGAGGCAATTATATTAAAGGTGTTCCCTTCGCTGTTTTTTATAGGGACCCTATCTGTTGCTATTTTGAACATCCTGGCCCTGAAGGGTCTGCTTAAGAAAAAGGGGATAGAGGAATATCAGGTTGAGCCAGTAACTTGGCGGTCTCCTGAGCCGCTGGTCTGGCTCCTGATTGCAGGGGGGGTACTCCTTCTTTTAAAAAACGAATGGGCCTGGGTTATTGGTCTTAACCTTTTGGTTGTTTGTGGGGGGATATACCTCTTTCAGGGAATGGCCATTATGGCCTTTTACTTTAAAAAGAGGCAGACACCCTTGTTTTTCAAGGCCCTTGGATACTTATTAATAGTATTTCAGCAGATATTCACCATTATGGTCATAGGGTTCGGGCTCTTTGACCTGTGGTTTGACTTTAGAAGGTTAAAAACAGAGAAGCCGTCGAAAAAGGAGGCATAGAATGCAGATAATACTTACAGAAGAGATCACCGGTGTGGGAAGGGCAGGGGAGATAGTAAATGTGAAGGACGGGTTTGGAAGGAACTACCTGCTCCCAAAGAAGCTGGCTGTTCTTGCAACGTCCAACAACGTCAAGGCCCTGGAGCATGATAAAAAGGTTATTGCCGACAGGCAAAACAAGCTGAAGAGGGAAGCAGAGAAGGTTGCAAAGACGATAGAAGGGCTATCCTGCTCGATCCCGTGTCAGGTTGGAGAAGAAGGGAAGCTGTTTGGCTCCGTCACATCTATTGATATAGAGAAGTTCTTGAAGGATAAAGGTGTTGATGTGGATAAGAGAGATATCCTCCTCGATGAGCCTCTCAGGAGCCTTGGAGATTATACCGTTTCGGTAAAGCTCCATCAGGATGTTAAGGCAACTCTCAAGGTTTCTGTTGTAAAAGCCTAACAAGCAGAGTAAACAAGAGGTTAAGAGGCTGAGAGGCTGAGAGGTTAAGAAAAATCCAACTTCTCATCTTCTCATCTTCATATCCTCTTTGGGTAATTTCCATGGCAAACGATGACCTTTCAAAGCACAAACTCCCCCCCCAGAATTTAGAGGCAGAGCAATCTATCTTAGGCGGCATCCTCATAGACAATGAGGCTATAAACGTCGTCCTTGAAATCCTTACAGCCCAGGATTTTTACAGAGAATCCCACAAAAAAATATTCGACTGCATGATTGACCTCTCAGAGAAGGCCCAGCCGTGCGACCTTATAACCCTTACCGATTTATTAAAGAAAAAGGGGATTATTGATGAGGTTGGCGGCGTGCCTTATATCGCTTATCTCGTGGATAGTGTCCCGACAGCCGCAAATATAAGGGTATATGCAAAGATAGTAAAGGAAAAGGCAATCCTCCGAAAGCTTATTTCAACAGCCACGGAGATTGCGACAAAATGCTATGAGGCCGAGGGTGATGCGGAAGAGTTCCTTGACCAGGCTGAGAAGGTCATATTCGAGATATCCGAGAACAAGATTCGCCCGTCCTTTTTTGCCATGAGGGATATAGTAAAGGATAGCTTCAAGACTATTGAGAGACTCTATGAAAGGAAGGAGCTTATAACCGGTGTCCCCACAGGCTTTAAGGACCTGGACAAACTTACATCAGGGCTTCAGCCCTCTGACCTGATTATTGTGGCTGGAAGGCCGAGCATGGGTAAAACAGCCTTCTGCCTTAATATAGCCCAGTATGCCGCCATAGAGTCCAAGGTCCCTGTCGCCGTATTTTCTCTTGAGATGAACAGCTGCAGGGCACCTCTCCGATACATTGATATTCATAGACGATACCCCAGCCATATCCCTCCTTGAGATGAGGGCAAAGTCCAGGAGGTTGAAGGCCTCACAGGGCCTGGGGATGATAATAGTTGATTACCTCCAGCTCATGAGAGGGCGAGGGAGCGCGGAGAGAAGGGAGCAGGAGATATCTGAGATATCGAGGGGGCTGAAGGCCCTTGCCAAGGAACTGCATGTCCCGGTAGTGGCCCTTTCCCAGCTTAACAGGGCTGTGGAGAACCGCACAGACAGGCGTCCTCAACTTGCAGACCTGAGGGAGTCCGGGGCACTTGAGCAGGACGCAGACGTGATCATGTTCATTTACAGGGATGAGGTTTACAACAAGGCCGATGACAACCCAAACAAGGGCGTGGCAGAGATCATCATTGGTAAACAGAGAAATGGGCCCATTGGAACTGTAAGGTTGGCATTCCTTAATAAATACACGGCATTTGAAGACCTGGCCGGGGATTCTGATTCAAGCTTCAGCGACTAAAAAGAAATAAGTTCAGGACGCAGATTTTCAAGATTTATCAGGATAACGCAGATAATTCCTCTGGATATTTTTAACTTTAAGAGTCAGCCTTCTTTTTCTTTATGATCATGCAGTTTCTGCGTTCATCAGCGTCCAATTGCTTTTTTCGGGTTAACAGCAGCTGTTTTTGCTTTCGTTTCCAGTGCAATCGCAGGAGGGCTCGGTTCCGGTCAGCATCCCGTTGATTATGGCGCTGGCGCATCCCACCCCCGCATCTACTGATATCGCCCCGAAGGCGCAGTTCATCATGCACGCCCCGCACTCCATGCACATATCTATGTCGTTAATGGTCGCCTTCTTGCCGTTCATTACAAATACTCGATGGGGACAGACTTCTATGCATCTCCAGCAACCTGTGCATTTATCTGTAAAAAATTTCAGGGTTGTCACGTTTGAAAGGTATTTCATAAGAGACCCCACTGTCCGACTCTGTATATTAATAATAAGAGAAAAGAGATCGCTGCTGCGGCCTTATATACTGGCAGGGCGTATCTAAGCTCCTTTTTTACCCCCGACATCCCGGTAAAGGCTGTGGAGCCTGTAAATTGCAGGGCTATGTAAGAACTTAGCAGGGGGAAGAAGAGATATGTAAAGATGAGAAGGCTCTTGTCTGTGATCCTTATCATGTCTTGAATGAAAAATACCGAGATGAAACCCACAATCCACCCCTTAATAGCAAAGGCCCTGAACGGGACAAAAGGAAGGAGTAGAGGGGTAAGAAATGCACCTGCCAGCACTGAAATAAGACCAAGAAAGATGAACGGCCAACCGCCGACTAATGCGTCTCTGAAGATTATACCGTAAGGCTGGATGCCGAAGACAATAAGGACTATAAGGGCATATAACTGGAATTTCTTCATGACCGGATTTATCTCCATAGGTGTGAGGACCAGCCTGTCGAGCCAGGTGAACCTGACTGTGCGCATCTCATCTGTGGCCTTATACCCTGCCGCTATATAGGCCGGTAAGTCCCTGGCATCAACAGGTCCGTAATATACCCTGAACCCGCTCTTCTTGACTACCAGATGAGCGGCAATCCCAGGCGCCCCAAGCTGGGGGACTATGACCCTCCTGTGGCGCACTACTTTATCAAGATGGACCTCAGAGATACGCCTAATCAGCTCTTCAGTCCCGAATGTCCTCTTCCCTGCCGCACACCAGACGTTGATCCCATTTGTATCCAGGACAAGGATCCAGGCGTTCATTCCTTTCAGGGACCTGCGGAGGATGTCGAAACTCAACTTGTAATTCGCACTAATGAAGACATCGGAATTCGTATCAGGATTGCCGATAGCATAAAGGCCTGGGTTTACGATATAAGAATTCCTGTAAGAACTGGTCCTGCACCTGAACTGCCCAAGGTAATCCTCAAATGACCAATCTGTTGATACGGTCTGAATTACCGGAAGGACAAAACCAGATATATCAGTTTCACTCTTTATTTCAGGCGATTCACAACACGATGTTGGCGTTGGTTCCTGATAAAATAAAGGCTTTTGCTCTGTATCCCTTTTGGGGCCGCAGCAGGAAGTCTGTTTCCTGATATCTCCTATTCTTACTCTTTTTTTAACGGTTGGCTCTTCCATGATTACCTCTTTCTCTAACCCCTAATCCCTGTATTTAAAGTATTTCCTTCATAACCGGCCCGAGTCTGCCCTTAACCATCTCCACAAGGTCTTCGACCTTCATCAAAGTAATGCAGCAGACCTCTCCATTTACCTCCCAGCTTGCCACAGCCAGCTTGTCCCCAGCCCCTATATTCGCCCTTTGCCGAAGCTCCTTTGGAAGAACCATTTGTCCCCTTTCGTCAACGGTTATTATCGACTCAACCTTGCAGTTGCTCGAAGGGGTGCAGCAGGCGGATTCCCCATTCTTTTTTGCCATATCGGTTTCCTTAATTGATAGTTCTTAATAATCAGTCTAATCAGATTATACTGATAAGATATTTAGGTGTCAAGTTCAAATTTTATCAGGTAGACAATGGATTTGATTAATCGTCCGAACCCTGATATATTCCAGATCAATATTAATAATCTTGCCCTATGGAGGGATAAGTGAAAAAGACTGACAATTGGAAGGACCCTAAGTGGAAGACAAGAATGAGGATAACCCTGGGTTACAAGAACATGATGGCCGATTCAATTGGGAAGGGTTATGGCATAACCCTGAGTGAGATTGAGAAGATGTCGGCTGCTGCAAAGAGAATTGACAAAGCTCTCAAGCAGGGCTGGAAGGAGAGACGTATAGGTTTTTTTGACCTACCTTTTCAGGGAGAAAATGTTGATAAGATAAAGTCTTTTTCAAAGAAGGTAAAAAGCGGTTACGATTCCTTTGTGGTACTTGGGATAGGGGGATCAGCCCTTGGTCCCATCGCCCTTCAGACCGCGCTTAATCCCCCTCATTACAACCTTCTGACGAAAAAGGACAGGAACGGATCTCCGAAATTGTTTGTCGCTGACAATATAGATCCTGCTGGATTTGAAGGGATTTTACGTGTTGTTGACCCTGAGAAGACCATGTTTAACGTCATAAGCAAGTCCGGCGGCACTGCGGAGACGATGAGCCAGTTCATCATAGTAAGGGAGATGCTGAAGAAGAGGCTCGGCAAAAAATATAAGGATCACATAGTTGCAACCACGGACCCGAAAAATGGGATACTCAGGAAGATAGCTACAGAAGAGGGTCTTGAGACCTTTCCCATTCCTGCCAATGTGGGCGGACGTTTTTCGGTATTCTCGTCGGTAGGGTTGCTCCCTGCGGCAGTTGTGGGTATTGACATAGAAGAGCTCCTGGCTGGTGCTGCATACATGAACGAGCTATGCACGACATCCGATCTCTTCCAGAACCCGGCGTATCTCAATGCCACCCTCCAGTTCCTTGCGGACAAAAAGGGAAAGCCCATGTCCGTCATGATGCCGTATGCCGATTCATTGAAAGACATTGCAGACTGGTACAGGCAGTTATGGGCAGAGTCTCTTGGGAAAAAGGTCTCTCTTGACGGAAAGACAGTCCATGTGGGGCCGACACCCATAAAGGCGTTGGGAGCAACAGACCAGCACTCGCAGATGCAACTTTATATAGAAGGACCATTTGACAAGGTCATTACCCTGATAGGAGTAAAGGATTTTGGCGCTGAGGCGAAGATACCAAAGGCATATAAAGAGATAGGTGAACTTGGATACCTTGGCGGCCATTCCCTCAAGGAGCTTATCCAGGCCGAGATGCTGGCAACGGAGATGGCCCTGACAAAGAACAACAGGATGAACTGCACCATAACACTCCCTGAGGTAAATGCATTTACAATAGGCCAGCTCCTGCAGATGCTGATGATCCAGACCGCATTCGCGGGTGGGCTTTACAATGTCGATCCCTTTGACCAGCCTGGTGTAGAGCATGGGAAGCAGTATGCATACGGGTTGATGGGAAGGAAGGGGTATGAGGGGAAGAAGAAAGAGGTGGATGAGTATCTCAAGCAGGCAGGCAGTCTGAAGGGGTATGCTGTTTAGCTCTTGCTATTTAAACCCCTATAGATATATAAATGTTTTTAAAGGATTCACTTAAATGATTGTATACGTTCAACTGAAAGACATAATAATAGACCCTTCAAAGAAGATTGATCTCCTGTCGATCCCAAAGGATGAGGCGATTTCTCTTATCAAGAACTCTTATGGATTTCTTTCCTCCTCCATAGACGTATCAATGGAAGGTGATAATGCTGTTATAAAGTTTACAGAAGAAAAGGCTGAAAAGGTCAACGAGGCATTGAAACTTTATCAAAAGGGTGTCAAAGAGGCGGAGCGTGGTGAGTATTCAAAGGCCATAAAGACCTTTGGGAACGTACTTGAAGTAGTTCCACAGCATGTAGATGCCCGCCGGAACCTTGCAATGGCATATCTTGAATCAGGGGATGCGGAAAAGGCTGAGGAGTATCTCAGAGAATGCCTCAGACTTGACCCAAACGACCGCTGGTCTAATCTCCTATTGGGTAATATCTATGCCAGAATTAAACGCAACTTAGATGTAGCAGAGTTTTTCTATCAGAAGTGCTATGAGATAGATCCCAATGACAACTTCATGCTCAACAACTATGCAGCCGTAATGCTGGAAAAGGGAAAGCCTGATATGGCTAAGGAGTTGTTTGAAAAGGCATTGAGCATTGCCCCTTCGTATCCAAATACATATTATGGCCTTGCCTTGCTCTATCAAAACCAGAATCGGCCCGAACTTGTCCTTGAAATACTTGAAAGGCTTTTCTCACAACCAAAGTCTAAGGACATTCGGAGCAGTACTGTTTACAAGATGGCCAGGGATACATATCGGCAGGTCTGCAAGGATATGGCGGAAAGTAAATTTGATAATCTGCTGGAGACAGTCCTCAACCGGAAGAAGTCTATTGAGAGCGAAGGTGGTTTTCCTATTCAGGTGGTCGAAGACAATACCCTGGAATATATCTCAGCCACAGTCCAGATGGCTTGGAAGCACAACCGTGAAGAGCACATCGTAAAGTACAGAAAAAAGATGTCCGCTGTTACGCCCCACCTCATTGCCCACGAGCTTGAGCATATAGCCCTTGAAGAGGAAGCGCGCAGGCTGGGAAGAAACCGCTACTTTGCAACAACTGCAGCCACACGGGAATATGCCATTCGGTCAGTATCCGGCCATATAGAAAAACTTCAAGAATGGGGGTATTCGGACGACGGGATCACAAACGTGATTCTCAAGTTAACCAGCGGACTCTGTAACCAGTTGTTCAACTCTCCCAGCGACATGATGGTTGAATACCGTATTTTTGAAAACATGAAAGAATTATATCCAAGTCAGTTCGTTTCCCTGTGCCAGTTCCAGGAGGAGGCGCTCCAACTCCTTCAAAATAAGGATATTAAGAGAAATACCCCTCCCCCTCTTGTACCGGTCAAATGTGGCGCTGAATTGCGCCAATGCGCTCTTTGTAGACCATCTCTTTAGTGGAATCACTGAGTACTCCCTCCATTACAAAAATTCGGAACAATTCCAGACCGGCAAACAGCTTTTTGACATATGGCTTAAGAAGCTCAAGACGTTCCAGCCCGGAGACGAATACGCCCTCGTAGACGAATATGCTCGCATCTTAAAACTCCAGAACTGGTACGAATGGAAACATGATGTCACACAGGCGGAAGCATCTTCCGCTGTCATAAACCCTGAGCTTCTCAAGACCAAGGAATCAGACACCTTCAAATACTGCCTCTACGTCCTTCGCCGATTTGAGAATATGGAGCGGGACGAGATTTTCAGGATCGTCTCTGAGATAGGAATCCTTGGCACAGGCGGGATCGACTACTCAAGCCCCAAGACCTACACCCTTAAATCAATCCCAAGAGAGCAGTTCACTGGGCTTCAACTCCTTTGCATGATGTATGTGGGTTTTCAGAAGATAGAACCGGCAATGGATACAGGCCTTGATTTCAAGGAGGCATATACACTTGCGCTTGATGCTTATAAGGCGAGGTTCCACTGATTATGGAAGAGCTGATTCAAAAGCTTAGGAAGTTTGCAGAAGAAAGAGATTGGGATCAGTTTCACTCACCCAAAAACCTTGTCATGGCTCTAAGTGTTGAGGTTTCGGAAATCGTCGAACACTTCCAATGGTTGACACCGGAACAGAGTCAGGAATTAAGCCCTGACAAGCTTTCTGAGCTAAAAGATGAGATAGGGGATGTATTAATCTATCTGATAAGGCTTGCAGATAAACTCGGAATAGACCCGATTAATGCCGCCCTGGAAAAGATAGAAAAAAATGGAAAGAAGTATCCGGTCGTGCGAGTTAAGGGTAAATCTTTGAAATATACGGAGTATTAGGATGGGTAAGATTTTTATATTTACGGCTGGGAATCCTGATGCACGGGCGCATTTACAGGACTCAATAATAAATCCAATCGATGAGAATAAAGTATTTCATGATTTTCCTGATACAGAACACGATAAATTACGAAATATCCTCAGTGAGGGCAAAGGCTTTTATGCATGGGGGGCGGTTCCGGGACCTCAGAACTTGAAACGATGGGAGTCACTGTCAAAGGGCGATTTTGTTTTTTGCGTTTATGATAATTCGTATCATTACGTTGCTCAGGTTTTAATGAAGTACGAAAATGAAAAATTAGCAAGAGCAGTTTGGGGTGAAGATGAAAATGGTAATACATGGCAGTATATTTATTTCCTTACAAAGCCGACAGCTGTTAATCTGGCAGTTGTTGATTTGGTAGGTTTATTAAACAGCGGATACATGGGATTTACAAAAATTTCTGACGAAAAAATATCTAATATTATTGCTAAATTTGGATCAGTCGAAAGTTTTATCGATCAAAATATTCTGGGAGGTAAGTCTATGTATGAACCATCCCCTCTAGAAAATATCATAGCTTCGATTAGTAATACGGGGTTTGTTTTCGAGCCTTGGCAAATTGCAGCCTATATCACTGCACTGCGGACAAAACCTTTTGTTATCCTTGCTGGTGTCACAGGAACCGGGAAGTCGAAGTTACCGAAATTGGTGTCAGAGGCAACTGGTGGCGTGTCAAAGCTTATTTCAGTGAGACCAGACTGGACAGACAGTTCTGATGTGCTTGGATACTGCAGCTTAAATGATAAGTTCAGACCAGGGCAGTTGCTGGAGTTTGTTCAAAAGGCAAGTGATGCACCAAATAAACACCATGTTTGCATTATGGACGAGATGAATCTTGCGAGAGTGGAGCACTACTTTGCGGAAATTTTAAGTCTGATTGAGGATCGTAGGATAGCATCAAATGGTGGTTTTGAAAGCAGTAAACTATTGGGCCAGGACCTTAGCGGGGACGATGCTCATTGGTCAACCTACGGGTTGCCAGCAAACCTGGCAATAGTGGGGACCGTTAACATGGATGAGAGTGCCCACGGTTTCAGCCGGAAGGTGCTTGATAGAGCCTTTACTATTGAGCTTTCAGATATCGATCTCACGAAATGGGAATCGGTCATTTCGGAAGAAATTACCCCAACTCCTTGGCCTGTTGATAAATGGTACCCTCGTGCTATTCAGTTGAGCCAAACAGGTTCATTGACTGAATTAGAACGCAAAGAGATTGATAGAGTTATTACGGCATTGATCGAGATAAATAGCTTCCTTGTTCATGCGCAATTGCAGGTTGGGTACCGTACACGTGATGAAATTGCCTTGTTTGTAATGCATGCGCAGGATTACAAGGCATCCTTCGTGACCAGTTCAGGTGCCGAGGTCGACCCCCTCGACCTTGCCCTCCTGATGAAGGTTCTTCCACGTATTGTCGGCGGCAGTAGTCCTGTTAGACGAGCAGTCCTACAACTTCTCGGATGGGCTGTTACTGGTAAAGGATTTCAAACCGATGATGATGCGAAGCCGACTATTGATAAATGGGAAGTCGGTGGCCGTCCAGGGGCGGTTAGCGAAGCCCTATATCCCAGAACAGCAGCCAGGCTCTGCCTTATGTGGGATAGGCTTTTAAGTGAAGGCTTTACTTCATTCTGGCTATGAGGCTTGCATGGAAACTGGAACTCTGTTTAAAATCGAAACAGACCGTGTTTCGCTTACATGGCGCAGGGTTCGGGATAATAAAACGCCTGCTCTGAAAGGGCTTACAAATATCCCGGGACGACTTTGTCTCCGAAAACGTCGTGATGACCTGATATTTCACAAAATCTACCGTGATTCCGTGCACGAAACAATCGCTTCAAACCCCGATCTGGAAATAGGCCCATTACTTTACGAACAGACAGACTACAATCTATATGTACATGCGAAATCAGGCTTACCCGTGTCTGTAATACACAGAGATCCCTTAATTTGCCGGGACCTTTCTAAAGGCGATGGTGAGAATATCATCTATGGGTTGATTAATTTCGGCTCCCAGGTCGGTCGCAGTGAATTCAATGTACTGGTGGATGGCAAACCAGAGCTTGACTTTGAAGTAGAGGTCTTTCCTTCGAAGCTCGACTATCTCTCAGACTACGAACAAATACTCGCTGAAGTACAGGAGATTTTAACTGGCCTCGCTTTGGAATATATGCGAGCCACTTTTAAGTTGGGGACTATGTCCCCTGTTCCGCAGCCTGCAAACATTGAGTGGCTTTTTCTTCTGAAAAGTATTGTAGAAAAGCTTGAGATCGCATTAAACCATATTGCCCAACGGCCGATCCGCGGTCTCGTGCGGGAGCCTCAAACTGTCCGCGTTGAAAAGATTAAGAGAGTTGATTCCGCTATTAGGTCGGCGGTACGCCGTGGAGCTGGCTCAGGAGAATTTGTCGGACTTGCCGAAGGACTGCGGGTTCGACAAAAGCTTGAAGAACGCCGAGCGCGCCCAACACTTGATACCCCAGAACATCGATGGCTTGCTGCACAACTTATCCGCATTCGTCAACGGCTTGGACGGCTGAGACTCCGTGAAGCGAACGCGCCGGAGAGTGATCGCCGTAAAAAAACCTTATCTGAGCTGGATGAACTGGAATCAAGGATAGCGGGACTTTGCAAGCTCGAGCCAATAGCCAGCGCCGAAGGTGATCCACTGCCCGGCTTTGCATCATTACAGCTACTTGGTGCATCTGGATACCGAGAAGCATACCAAAACTGCCTAATCCTTCAATTAGGGCTTCGCGTCAAGGGTGGCCCATTGCGTCTCTCAGTAAAGGATTTAACCCAGCTTTATGAATACTGGTGCTATCTTGCTCTTATTCGCATCATTTCGGAAGAAACTGGACAACCAATACCCGCCAAGTCCCTCTTTGCTATACGCGAGCAGGGGCTTCAGGTACTACTTGAGAAAGGGCGAGAAAGTACGGTTTCTTTTGATACTCTGGGTAACCGAAAAATAACTGTTTCGTATAATCCTACATACCAAGGCAACAAAATGCTTATCCCTCAGAAACCTGATATGCTGATTTCATTTGAAGACCCAAGCTGGCCGCCATTGCGATTGATTCTCGATGCCAAATATAGGATTGATGCTTCGCAAGAATATCAAGATCAGTACAACTCCCCCGGTCCACCAATCGATGCAGTAAATGTTTTACATAGATACAGAGATGCAATCCTTGAAAAGGATTCTCAATCCTCAAATGATCTGCCGAAACGTACTGTGGTACAAGCTGCGGCATTGTTCCCCTACAGAGAGAGTCAGGAAGGGGAGTATCGTAATAGTCGTCTTTGGCAGGCAATCGATTGCGTTGGAATAGGTGCGATCCCATTGCTTCCTGGTGATACTCAATATCTCTCCGAGTGGTTGCGCGCGGTATTGAGACATGGTGGTTGGGCGCTTGCAGACCGGGTAATACCTCATCGATCAAACGAAAGAGCCAGAGATTGGCGTGCGGCCGCATCAGAAGCAGTTCTTGTAGGCATTCTGAGAAGCGGGGAAAAGGGAGCCGAAGCCAAACACCTTGAATGGATAAAAAAAGAGAAATGCTATTATATTCCCATCAAGAAAACGCAACGACGATTCCATGTTAGCAAATGGGTGGCCATCTATCTTCCTATGGCATTACGTAAGCCTGGCGCAGTTACATATTGGGCCGAGGTTAGACAGGTTGAAGTATTGCCCCGAAAGGAGATTCCAACACCATGGGATGCAAGCCGCAATCCGGATGAGCTTCAATTTATGTACCGTCTTGGAGAATTGATCGAACTAAAGAACCCTATCGAAAATCTGGATGAGGAAGGAGAGAGCAAGTCATTCAGAAGCCACCGCTGGACCTCCCGCCTTGCCTTGCAAAGGGCAAAGAATCTAAAGGAGCTTTTCCTCGAAACAGAGCCTGAATGGCGCTTATATGAAGACTTGAAGGTGGCAGGCATCAAGCTCGAGATAAAGCCGGGGACACCCAAGGAGCAAGACCCGGACGACCCATCCGGCCGGGCATGGTTTGTCGTCAACAACTGCCGGATTCAGTACAGAGGCACTGCTGGGTTTCTTCTGAACACTCCTTATGGTGAAGACCGGTATTTCTCGCAGGTGAGGGATGTGGTTGAGGAGTTAAGGCCGCAATAGGTGTTTGACGGTGTGCCTGTAGTTATACTGGCGGAAGTGCTCGTCGAGGCTGAGAATATTGTCAATCGCGTGTTTGTCTATAAGAACAAAACTTGTACAATCGGTGTAGCTGAACTCCTTGTCTCCATACTTGATAAATATCTCTTTTGCAGAGGTTTCATCCCCTTCAGCAACTCGAAACACCTTGATATTGGAGGCATCAAACCCTTTGATAAAGGCAACTGCTGCCCTGTGGCTCACTCTGGCACGAATAAGCGTGATAGTTTCATCAATGACGTAGTTTGATGTATATAGAGTGGCTTTTTGTTCGATTATTTCCTGAAAGACGGAGGATGCTTTTTTATGAAAGGTATCTGACTTGTCAGAGATGGCAAGAAATGCCCCTGTGTCAATAAAGACCTTCATTTAGCCTTCTTCTGACCATACAGGTATTTGTCATGTTCTCTTGAAAGGTCGCCGATGCCGCTTTCAAAGATACCAATAAGGGACATTGCCGGGCTTTTTGTCTTGGCCTTCTTAGCAGGCTTAGATATGGTAACGGTAACTTTTTCGTGTTCTTTGAAATGAAGCTTCTGAAGCGGCTTAATTACGCCATTTTCGTAAATAGCATTGATAGTTTCCTGCATAATATCCTCCTCTGCTTGACTCATATTAAATCTTGGAATGGACTGTGTCAAGATAAATAGCGGGGCGGCGGGGTATCTTCTAAGAACGCCTTTCGGCGAAGAGCGGGAGCAGTCATAAACTGGAAAACTCATCGAAACTAAACCTAGGGGCAACCCCCGTATTAGTGGTCCACTCTCCTTTCATTTAGCGTC
>JAENJC010000110.1 GCA_016844545.1 Deltaproteobacteria bacterium
AGCGTAAACGATATGGTAAGGAGACGGACTTAATGATCTCTCTTTCCTGTGATTGATTTTCCGCTGAAGAGTTCATACATGGTCTGCCTTGTAGGTAGGCTCCAGACCTTTCCAAATTTCGTCTGGGCTCTGAGCATGGCCAGCTTCATGCAGGCATCCGCCTCCGTGAGAGTCAACTGTCTCCCTCCGAGGTTAGGCGCTGTTAAAAAGTAGACATGATGATTGTTTGCAAGATGATTTACTGAACCCATGACATCCTCCTTTAATTTAATACCAACTTGCTTTCAGACATATAATTATCGCTAATACGAAAGTTTACTTGGTATTATACCCGGACTACAATTATTATTATATTGAATGCGAAAGGGTATAAGATTTATACAGTAACAGCAAGGTATGTGCCGCTGCTATCGCCTATATGAAACACATTGAAATCACTTGTAATGGACAGTGTGAGGTCTCATTTTCCAGAGGTTTATGTAATATTTTGGTGCAATAAAATATCTCTTTTACAACAGAACAGCTGAGCCTTACCTGCTCAGTATTGATGTGTTATGGCGTTGCAATTTACAAAAGTTATGGTAAAATTTATTCATTATTGCCGGCTTCTTAATTCCACCCAGTCCAATATTATTGCTCTTAAATTAAAGATACGGAGGTTGTCATGAATAAACAAATATTACTGTTATCTGCCCTGGCCCTTTTTTTTGCCGTCGGCTGCGGCGCGGACAAGAATTCGAACGATGCATGTCTTTACGAAACAACGATGAATCTTGACAAGGGTAACTATGACGCAGTATTGGCGTCGTCATGTGCAGACTCCATGCAAAAGGGAGCTGCTCATTTCGGTAAGGCAGGATACGATGTAAAGGACGTGATAAACAGGTTCAGTGAGGCTAAAACCACTACAAATGACTTGGACACCTATATGAACGCCCTTACTGGGAAGGTGACGGAAAATACCCTTACCAATCTCGACAGTGCAAAAACTGAATACAGCACGATCCCTTCAACTTCGACTCACTATAAGGACGCCAAGTTCTATATCAGCCTTGTAGACGCAGTAAAAAGCCTTTCTCTCATCAAGATAGTTACAGATTCAACCGGTCTCGGATCACTTATGTCGGGGTGTGATAAGAACGCTAACGGTGTCCCTGACGATGCTGACGCCACGGCATGTGCGCTCCAGACAATAACCAGCACGCCTTGTGGCAGCGGAATAACAAAGATAAATGATGTGTCGCCGTTAACTTTTGCGACAAAGACAGCTACATACAGAGGGTTGGACTTTACAGTTACAGGAACAGGCCCCACAACTGCTTCATGCCCTGCCAATTACAAGAAGCTCCTGTTCCCACAGGGAGCAGGTTGGGCAGCTGCTGTTACTTCAAACCCGACAGACGGGATGTGCGTCGGTTCGGATGGTCTGCAGTGGCCCTGTCCAATTGAACAGGGTGGAGTTCCCCTCGACCTTGTAACTGCAATAGACCAAAGCATAACAAGCGCCATCAGTTCCATGGGGCAGGCCCTTCCTGCGGGGACTGCCACAGATGTACAGCAATCTATTACAGATATAAAGACCCAGGCCTGTGGCACTGATCTGACTTGTACATCAGCAGACATAGCGAGCTATTTGCAGACCTTATAATAATAAAATACCCAAAGGAGGGCACTTACTTATGTCACTCAAGAAGATACAGTTCCAATGGTTTTTATGTTTAGCCTTGATATTGCTGCCGTCAGTTCTCTTTGCCCAAGGTCCAACATCAAGGGAGTATCCATACCTATATAAATCGCCAAGGGCAATGGGTATGGGAGGCGCCTATACTGCCATAGGGGGCAGGGTAGACTCGCTGTTTTACAACCCGGCAGGACTGAGTAATATCCCAAAAGATAAGGGATGGGAGGTAAACATCCTGAACCCGACTGTTGATATTGGGAACAATGTAGCAAACTGGCAGGATCTGATGTTCCGTTTTGATTGCGGCGATAATAACTTCTGCGGCGATTTGCTGGATGCATTCGACACGAAGGACCTGAACGGAGACGGATCAACTGATGACGATCAAATGAGGGCCGTAAACGACACCCTGGCCAAATACAGGGGTAAAAACCTGCACATGGGTGTTTCCAATTTCACGTCTATCGGAAAGAAATGCAGATGCCACTTATGGACCTGTCGGCGGGTTCAGCTATGGAGTTACGAGCGACATTTTTGTTGGCCTTTCAGCAAAGATGCTGAGCAGGGAATCTCTTGTGCATCAATTCACTGTAAGGGAATTCGTCGAAAAGCAGGACACCCTCGACAAATACATTACAGATGAGTTAAGGAAAAGCAGCAGCGCCTTTGGAGTTGACGCTGGTGTTATATATAAGTTTGCCCAGGATTCCAGGTTCAGGCCGTCCGTTGGCCTTTCTGCCATGAATATAGGAGACCTTAACTTTGGGGATGCCGGAAAGATTCCAATGACAATAAATGCCGGGGTGTCGGCTAATCCACAGATTCCATATTTCAGGTCACTGGTTTTAGGTATGGATTACGTTGATGTTGCAAATAATTATTCGCAGGATAAAGACATGTGGAAAAGACTGCGTTATGGTGGAGAACTCCAGCTCTTCGACATTCTTCCTGCGGAGATGTCGGTCAGGGCGGGCATGTATGAAGGATCTCCAACATTAGGCGCTGATTTAAGGTTGCTTACATTTATGGTTTCATATGTAAAGTACTCAGAAGAGGTCGGCGCCTATGCCGGACAGGACAAGGATGAGCGGCAGATTGTACAGGTTACATTTGGATGGTAGAATTATAACTCCCCGCCTTACTGCACCCCCTTTCAACACCAACTCCCCTTTTATCCCCTCTTTAGCAAAGAGGGGAAGCCGCAAGGCAGGAGCATTATGAATTTTATGTAAAGGGTGGGTCTTCCTGCCCTTTTTTATTTCCTGAGAAACCGCTTTATGTTATCATCAACCGCATGCAAAACCTGCTTGACAAGCTCAATCCGGAACAACTCAAGGCCGTTATGACTACAGATGGCCCCCTCCTTATCCTTGCCGGGGCCGGGTCTGGAAAGACACGGGTTTTAACCCATCGCATCGCATATATTATCTCTGAGAAAGGTACCCAGCCAAGGAACATCCTGGCCGTGACCTTTACCAACAAGGCTGCAGGTGAGATGAAGGAAAGGGTGAAACAGATCCTGGGCGCTGTTGGAGAGAGGGTCTGGGTCTCTACCTTCCATTCCGCCTGTGTTCGGATCTTACGGAAAAATATTACTAAGCTTGGTTACGGGGAGAACTTTGTAATCTACGATGATAGGGAACAGCTTGGCGTGATAAAGGGTGCCATGGCAGCCCTAAATATAAACGAAAAGCTCTTTGCACCCAAGGCAATTGCAGGCCGCATTGACCAGGCCAAGAACCACCTCCTGAACTCCGCTTCCTACGCAGCAATGGCCAAGGACTTCTTTGCCGAGAGGGCGGCCAAGGTCTACGCCGCTTACGAAGAAGAGATGAGGAAAAACAACGCGCTCGACTTCAACGACCTGATAATGCTCACAGTACGCCTTTTCAACGAACACCCGGATATCCTGAAATCATACCAGGACCAGCTTCGATACATCATGGTGGATGAGTACCAGGACACCAACCACGCCCAGTACAAGCTTATAAAGATGCTTGCTTTAGCTCACCGCAATCTCTGTGTTGTTGGAGACGACGACCAGTCTATTTATGCCTGGAGGGGCGCTGATATATCAAACATCCTCGATTTTGAAAAGGACTACAAGGATGCGGTTGTCATAAGGCTTGAGCAAAACTACCGCTCAACAAAGAATATAATAAAGGCCGCCGGGGAAGTCGTCAGGAGGAATACTGGGCGGAAAGGGAAGACTCTCTGGACTGATAATCCTGATGGCGAACCGATCAGTTATTACTCCGCCAGGGACGAGCACGATGAGGCGGGGTTTGTGACAAAGGAAGTGGAGAAATTAAAGGTAGGGGCGTTGCTTGATGCGCCCCTGCAATATAAGGACTTCGCGGTATTCTACCGAACCAACGCCCAGTCGAGAGTAATGGAGGACCGGCTCATGAGGGATGGTATTCCATATACCATTGTAGGCGGGATGAGGTTTTATGACAGGGCTGAGATAAAGGACATCCTGGCATATCTGAAGGTCATAGCCAACCCGGCCGATTCCATAGGACTGAAGCGGATAATAAACGTCCCTGTTAGGGGTATTGGAGACGCAACTGTTGAAAAGGTTGAGGGGCTTGCGACAGAAAGAGGGATCACATTATATGAGGCGATTGGAGAAATATCTGAAAAATCCCCCACTGTTCCCCCTTTGTCAAAGGGGGATGAAGGGGGATTATCAAAAGGGCCAAAACTAAAACTTAAATCATTTTATGAGATGACGGAAAAGCTGAGAAAAGGGGCTGAAGGATCAGGGATAGCAAGGCTCTCACAGATGATACTGGATGAGACTGGTTATATTCAAAAGCTTAAGGAAGAGAAGACGGAAGAGGCGCTGGGTAGGATTGAAAATCTGGAGGAGTTTATAACCGCGGCAGAGGAGTTTGATGAAAAGGCCGAAGAGAAGACCCTGAGATCATTCCTGGACCAGGTGGCCCTTGTAAGCGATCTGGACGAATACGAAGGGGCAACCGACAGGGTGACCTTGATGACACTGCATGCAGCCAAGGGCCTTGAGTTCCCCATAGTCTTTATCATCGGAATGGAGGACGGTCTCTTCCCCCACTCCCGCACAAAGGACGACCCTGAAGGGCTTGAAGAGGAGCGGAGGCTCTGCTATGTAGGGATGACCAGGGCACAGAATAAGCTCTACCTTCTAAATGCAAGAGAAAGAAGGGTTTTCGGGAGGGAGCAGATAAATATGCCATCCATGTTCATTGAGGAGATTCCTTCAGCGTTGCTGGAACGGGTAGGGGCGGGCTTCAAACCCGCCCCTACGATACCATCTTCAAGGTCAAACCAAGCCATGGAGGAGTTTCTTTCAAAACAAATAAATGGTAGGGTGGGCTCTGCCCACCAATCAAACAGCAACGCTTCCTTCAAGACCGGCACCCAGGTCAGGCATGGGACATTGGGGATCGGGGTAGTAAAGGGAACAGAAGGAAGCGGTGACATGGAAAAGGTTACTGTCCAGTTTCAGACAGGTGTAAAAAAGCTGATGGCCAGATTTGCGGGGCTGGAATTATTGTAGGGGCGAACGGCCGCTCGCCCCTACCTGTTGAATTAATGCTTATGTCCTTCGTGTCCTTTTTCTTCCTTCTTCTCTGCGCCTGAATCAAGGAGTTCAACCTTTCCGGTTGCCAAGTCATAGACGCCTACAACGATCTTCACTTTCCCTGACTCAACGAGATGCTTCAGGATAGGGCTCTTCTCTGTGAGGGCACGGGCTGTCTGTTTGGCGTTTTCATCAATGGCTGCATTCAGAAGATCATCCTTCTCCTTGCCGCTCTTTTTCGCAGTCTCAACAGCAGGGGCAATCTTCTTTACTATTGCGCCGATATTCCCTTCCGCCTTACCGCCTGAATCAACAGTCGCCTTTACTGCGCCGCACTTCCTGTGTCCAAGAACCATTACCAATGGAACATTCAGCTGCACAGCTGCGTATTCGATACTGCCCAGCTCGATAGGATCAGCCACGTTTCCAGCAACCCTTACGATAAATATATCTCCAAGACCCTGATTGAACAGATGCTCCGGCGGGACCCTTGAATCTGAACAACTTATTATCGTTGCAAATGGATGTTGACCCTTGGTAAGTTCCTTTCTCCTTTCGTCACCGAGGTTCTTTACCTCCTGCTTTCCACTGACATACCTGGCGTTCCCGTCCTGAAGCATCTTAAGCGCCTCATCGGCAGTAACCCCGGACCCTTCATGTAATGCAAATGCCTGCCCGAGAGACAGGGTAAAAACAGCCGCAACCGCCAGACCCGCTAAAAACCTCTTCAACTTTAACATAACCCGCTACCCTCCTTGAGATATAATTATTTATACCAAGTTGCTTTCAAACATTAATATTATCTATATTTAAAGCTTACTTGGTATTATGCCGTTGCCATAGATTTTTATTGTTTGATAGCCAATTGGTATTCGGTGTTCGAGTAAAATACAAAAAGAACTCTTCTTTGTCAATCAGAATATGTCGGCAACATAACCGTAAATGTCGCTCCCTTTCCCGCCTCGCTCTCCACCTCTATATCTCCGCCAAAGTTCTTTATAATCCCGTACGTAACCGACAGCCCAAGCCCAAACCCTTTTACCCCCTTGGTAGTGAAGAACGGATCGAACACCTTCCCTATATGCTCAGGCTTTATCCCAGTCCCTGTGTCTGTCACGGAAACATGTATCCTGCCGTTCTCTTTCCTTGTCGCAACAATAATCCTCCCTCCGTCCGGCATCGCCTCTCCAGCATTCTTTATCAGGTTCAGAAAGACCTGTTTCAGCTTGTCCTTGTCCGCCATTACCTTTCCGCTTTCAGCAACTCTTTCTTCAACGGTTATCCCTTTTGTCGCTAAATCCTCTTTGCAGAAGGCAAGGACTTCATGCAGAGGCACAGACATGTCAAACTCCTCCAGTGCAGCTACCATTATACCTTTGTAGAATTCATTGAAGTCGAGGATTATCTTTGCCACCCTGTCTATCTCGCCGTCTATTATCTTAAGGTACCTCTGGTTAGGATCCTCCTCCGCCATCTTATTCTTGCTCATCACGTAAATATAGTTCTTCATAGTGGCCAGGGGATTGTTTATTTCGTGGGAGACACTTCCAGCAAGCTTCCCCAGGGCCGCCATCCTTTCTATTTCCACAAGCCTCTTCTCCGCCTTTTCCTTTTCGGCAAGAGACCTCGCCATGGAGTTTATCCCACTCCCAAGGACAGACAGTTCATCGCCATAAAGCTCCGGTATCTTACTCTATCCCTTTGTGCAACTCCTCTATAGGTTGAGCAAATTTCCGGGAGATGCGTGTTGAAGCATAATAGGTTATGAGAAGCGCTGCCAGCATTATGAAACCAGCCTGATATGCCATAACAAACAGAAAGTGCATGGACTCCCAGTGGTCCTGCATAATAATAAGATTCCATCCCGTTGAGGGTATCTCTGCTTGTGCGAGAGAAACAAGATTTCCGTCCCAGTTCCTCACATTCTCCACTCCATCATTTCCTGTTAATTCCTTCTTTAGTGAAAAGTAATCCTTCAGGTTCTGCTTATATAATACCCTGGTCTTATCCTCGTCGGCCAGATATCCCCCGACCTCCGATATAATTGACGCTCGACCGGTATCTCCTATCTTTATACCATCAACCTTGTTCCATACCTCTATCACGTCTATGTCTGACACAAGTATCCGGAACACCTCACCTTGCCAGAAGAGCGGCACTGCTAACGTCATATACGGAAGGTTGTCCTGTGTGAAAAGGAGCGGAGAACGGTATACCTTCCCGCCCTTTACAATACCGAATATCTCCCCTGGAATAGAGGCAGGGGAATCAGGTCTGCTTGATGCTACAATTTTATTTGAGGCGTCAAATATGGATATATTGCTGTACTGATTAAGCTCAAGTTCAATCCTTTTGAGCATGAGTGCGAGCTTGAAGCGGTCTTCGTCTGGATAAGACAGTAGTTCCTTCATCCCTATAACTGTCTCAATCCTGCCGGAGAGATACTCCTCTATCTCACCGGCAGTCCTTTCGGCAATAACCTTCAAGTCTCTGTGCACCGTTTCGTCAATGGCTATCCATGCATAAGCTATCCATACAAAGGTTAACAGGATGATTGCCCCAGCCGAGGCAGATGCCAGAATAATAAATAGCTTGCCGCTGAAGCTGCTCCACTTAAGTCTATCTGAAATCTTCATTCAGGCTCCAGTCCTTGATCTTGTACAGGTTTTGTCCTGGACAAATTAGAAAAAAAGGAATAAAAAAAGAGTAAGGTGATAGCTTTTTTAGCATGTCAAATGATTACCACAATATTGTATATCATGCAAGACAGGTTAATGAAGTAAATAAATATGCTTTAAGATAGGCTGCTGAGGGTAGACTTTTGCCGAAAAAAAGAATTATGCGCTCATAAAGTGATCTTTCGGTGCCTGGGGCAAATATATGTTATTGTCTGCACCAGAGGATATCATTATAATAAGGCGGTGATTTGGAATAAAAGGATTTATTTCCCCTTCAACAACCGCGACTTTACGTCCCTTTGGCTCGGGCAGGCCTTTTCCCAGCTTGGCGATGCCATCTTCAATATTGCCATCACTTGGTTTATCCTCTCGCTGCAAAATTCCGCAGAAGTCATGGCGAAGACCATGATCATACTTCACGCATCACACCTGGCGGCCTTTGTGCTGTCAGGGCCTCTCGTCGACCGTTTTGACCGGAGAAAGATCATGCTGTATACCGACCTTCTCAGGGGCTTACTCGTTCTCATCCTCGGGTTGTACGCATTCAATCAGGAGCTCAAGATATGGAACTTATACCTTCTCACCTTAATTGACGGGATACTGACCGCCTTGTTCTCATCTGCAAAAATTGCAATTGTACCCTCCATAGTCGCCAAGGAAGACTTTGCGAGGGCCAACGCCCTGAACATCTCTGCCGCCAGTATATGCGGCATGATGGGCCCGGCAGTCGGGGGGCTGCTTATCTCACTACCTGCCGTCGGATTCCCCGGGGTGTCCATGATAAATTCGGCGACCTTTCTACTCAGCGCGCTGGGGATATCACTTATACGCCCATCGCATAGGGGAACGACGCCCAATGAGATTTCTGAGGGGCTGTGGGCCTCCTTCGCAAACGGCTTCAGGTATGTAGTTTCAGACAGGGGTGTCCTTCGCATCCTCTTGTATTACGCGCTGCTCAGCTTCCTTTCGACTCCCATTTTTATTCTCCTGGCGTTGTTTGCGAAAGATGTTCTTAATGTAGATGCCATGGGCCTTGGCCTGATAGATACCACCTGGTTTGCCGGAGGACTCCTCGGTGCTTCGTTGGCAGGGGTCATGGGTAAGAAATACCGGAGAGGCATCTATGTTGTTTACTTGTTTATTGCGGAAGGGATAGCGTTTATTTTCATTACTGTGTCCGGCCACATGGCTGCCGCTATGGCCGCCGTCTTCATCTACGGATTGGTTGCTGCGATGTCCGCCATTCTGTTGAGATCACACCTGCAAAGCATTGTTCGTGACCAGTACCGGGGGCGATTTTTCAGCTTTATGTACCTGATAACGGACTGGTTAACGCCTGTCGCCATGGGTCTCACGGGGTTCGCTGCTGTGACCTTCGTGACTGTCACCGTCATGATGTGGTCGTGGGTCTCTTTTACTATTGTCGCTTTAAGTGGGTTTTTTATC
>JAENJC010000111.1 GCA_016844545.1 Deltaproteobacteria bacterium
TTTAGGAGGCACATATGGCCAAGGCAAAATTTGAAAGAACAAAACCGCATGTCAATATAGGCACAATAGGACACGTTGATCACGGTAAGACCACGTTGACAGCAGCAATAACCAAGGTATTGGCTGATAAAGGTCTGGCCCAGTACAGGGCATTCGATCAGATAGACAACGCCCCGGAAGAAAGGGAAAGAGGCATCACTATAGCAACGTCCCATGTTGAGTACGAGACGGTAAAGAGGCACTATGCCCACGTAGACTGCCCCGGACACGCCGACTACATAAAGAACATGATAACAGGAGCCGCCCAGATGGACGGAGCAATCCTTGTAGTCAGCGCAGCAGACGGCCCCATGCCTCAGACCAGAGAACACATCCTCCTTGCAAGACAGGTAGGAGTCCCATATATAGTAGTATTTCTCAACAAGGCAGACATGGTAGACGACAAAGAACTCCTTGAACTTGTAGAGCTGGAAGTAAGAGAACTCTTAAGCCTGTACAACTTCCCCGGTGATACCACCCCTATAATAAAGGGAAGCGCATTAAAGGCGCTGGAAGGCGACAAGGGCGAACTTGGCGAGCAGGCCATAATGAAGCTCATGGAAGCAGTAGACAGTTTCATCCCAGAACCTAAGAGAGACATAGACAAGCCGTTCCTCATGCCCGTAGAAGACGTATTCTCCATCTCAGGACGTGGAACCGTTGCCACCGGCAGAGTAGAAAGAGGCATAGTAAAGGTAGGCGAAGAGATAGAGATAGTAGGAATGAGGCCCACTACCAAGACCGTAGTCACCGGAGTAGAGATGTTCAGAAAACTCCTTGACGAAGGCCGTGCCGGAGACAATATCGGAGTGCTCTTAAGAGGCGCCAAGAGAGAAGACATAGAAAGAGGACAGGTGCTTGCAAAGCCGGGTTCCATAACCCCCCATACCAAATTCAAGGCAGAAGCGTACATACTCAGCAAAGAAGAAGGCGGGAGACACACCCCGTTCTTCAATGGATATAGACCCCAGTTTTATTTTAGAACAACCGACGTTACCGGCATAGCGACGCTGCCAGAAGGTGTAGAGATGGTAATGCCAGGCGACAACGTAGCCATAACAGTAACATTGATAACCCCCATAGCAATGGAAAAGGGGCTCAGGTTTGCAATCAGGGAAGGCGGCAGGACTGTGGGCGCCGGCGCCATCAGTGAGGTAATAGAATAATGCAGGGGCAAGGGATTTCCCTGTCTTTTTTAATTTTGGAGGATAGAAATGAGAGATATAGTTAGCCTGGGATGTACCACGTGCAAGAGGAAGAATTATTCCACAACGAAGAATAAGAAGACGACTCCTGACAAACTGGAGTTTAAGAAGTTCTGTTCCCATTGCAGGGCTCACACTGTTCACAAGGAAATGAAGTAGAGACTTGTTCTTGGCTGTTCTAACTGATAAGTTCGAGCGGGTTGTTTCTAAATTGTTTTTACAGGCCAGTAGCTCTAATGGTAGAGCGTCGGTCTCCAAAACCGAGTGCTGGGGGTTCGAGTCCCTCCTGGCCTGCCAATGGATTATGGGATGAAACTGGCAATCGGATAAAGAGGACTCTGTTTTGCCTTTTCACTAGTTCGTCGATTTATAAACTTAACTTAGTATGGTTACGGGGTGTATATGGAATACGTGGATAAGGCCAGGGATTATTTTAAAGAAGTTGTTGCGGAGCTCAAGAGGGTCACCTGGCCTACTAAAAAGGACACAATGGCGGCAACCTGGGTGGTGATTATTACAGTCATAATTTTATCCGTATTCCTGGGGATTGTGGATCTCGGACTTTCACAATCGATAAAGTTGATTATAAAGTAACGGCCGGCTACGGCTTTGTTCCTGGTTGGCAGTTATAAAGCAAAGATCAGGCCTTGCCTGCCCGAAAGCATGGTTGGGGCATTGGGAGCTTGGCGAGCAGGCCTGTAAATCATAACAGAGTGCAGGGTATAGGCCAGCGAATATAGGAATGGTCCCCTTATAAAAATTATACAGGAGTCAAAATGTCGCAGCAGTGGTATGTTGTTCACACATACTCGGGATTTGAAAATAAGGTAAAGCAATCCTTAGATGAGAAGGTAAAGGCTCTGGGAAAGGAAAACCTTGTTTCGGAGGTAATCGTCCCTTCTGAGAAAGTTGTTGAACTTGTGAAGGGAGAGAGAAAGACCACCACAAGGAAATTTTTCCCAGGTTATATATTGGTAAAGATGGAACTTAATGACGAGGCATGGCACCTCGTAAAATCCACTCCCAAGGTGACGGGGTTTGTTGGTGGGTTAATCCAGCCGCCACCAATATCCGAAGAGGAGGTGGCTAAGATAACCCACCAGATGGCTGAAGGCCGGGCCAAACCAAAGCCCAAGGTCATGTTTGAGGTTGGGGAATTGGTGAGGGTTATTGACGGTCCATTTACCAACTTCACTGGAGAGGTTGAAGAGGTAAAGCCTGATAAAGGCAGGCTCCGAGTTATGGTCAGTATCTTTGGTAGGTCTACCCCTGTGGAATTGGAGTTCATACAGGTTGAAAAGGGTTAATAAACAAGATCCAACTTTGATTTTAAGGAGAGTTAAATGGCAAAGAAAATTCAGGCTTATGTGAAACTTCAGTTACCGGCAGGGAAGGCAAACCCCTCTCCGCCAGTTGGTCCTGCGCTTGGCCAGCACGGGGTAAATATAATGGAGTTCTGCAAGGCATTTAATGCCCAGACCCAGGGGCAGGAAGGAATGGTTATCCCTGTGGTAATCACCGTTTATTCAGACCGTTCCTTCTCGTTTATCATGAAGACCCCGCCTGCTCCTATACTATTATTGAAGGCGGCAGGGATAGCGAAGGGTTCCAAGGAACCCAATAAGCAGAAGGTCGGCAAGGTCACAAAGGCCCAGGTGGCTGAGATAGCCAAGACCAAGATGCCTGATCTGAATGCGGTTAACCTGGAAGGTGCTATAAGAACAATAGAGGGTACAGCTAGGAATATGGGGATTGAAGTGGTAGGTTAGATTTGAAGTTTGGGCGACCATATGGCCGCAGTACAGATGACTTATTTAAAGGGGTAAAAAATGGCAAAGAGCGGCAAGAAATTCATTGAAGCAAAGAAAAAGATAGGAGAGGTTGAAAAACTTCAGGTATCCGAGGCAGTTAAAAAGGTTCTGGATGCTGCGTATGTCAAGTTTGATGAAACCGTAGACGTGGCCGTGAGGCTTGGGGTTGACCCAAAACATGCAGAACAGATGGTTCGCGGGACGGTATCTCTCCCTCACGGCATCGGCAAGACAGTCAAGGTTGTCGTATTTGCCAAGGGTGAGAAGGAAAAAGAGGCAAGGGACGCAGGCGCCGATGAGGCGGGCAGTGACGACCTTATAGCTAAGATAGCCGGAGGATGGCTGGATTTTGACTGTGCCATTGCTACTCCTGATATGATGGGAGCAGTCAGCAAGCTCGGCAAGGTTCTGGGTCCGAGAGGCCTTATGCCTAATCCTAAAGTTGGTACCGTGACATTCGACGTGGGTAAGGCTGTTGTCGATGTTAAGGCTGGAAGGGTGGAATTCAGGGTAGACAAGACTGGAAACCTCCATGTTCCAATAGGCAAGGTTTCTTTTGGTGCTGACAAGCTCAAGGATAACCTGATGGCCCTCATGGAGACGGTGGTAAAGGCAAAGCCGGCAACCAGCAAGGGAACGTATCTAAGAAATATATGTGTCTCATCCACAATGGGGCCTGGTGTAAAGATAGATCCGTTACAGTTGGGTAGCCTGTTTAGATAGTTTAAATAGTCAAAGACAGTAGGCGCATAAAGCTTAATGGGATTCTATCCAGCCTGCCGAGACGATTGTTTGGATAAGTGACCGGTTGTACACGTATCTCTTATACTGATTTTCTCCAGTCTTTGACAGTAATCCATAATGAAAGGGGGCGATAAAGATTGGAGAAAAAAAAGAAAGAGGATGAAATTTCCGAGCTTAGGGAGAAGTTTTCCAGAGCAAATGCCGCAATTCTCGGTGAATACAGAGGATTGACAGTATCCCAAATAGACAAGTTGAGGAGTGCCCTCAGGAATGTCTCTGGAGAGCTCAGGGTTGCAAAAAATACCCTCGCGAGGATTGCATCTAAAGGGACAGGCATCGAGAAGATAGAAAGCCACCTCAAAGGCCCGACAGCCATAATCCTGAGCTACTCGGACCAGGCTGCAGTGGCAAAGGCCTTGACTGCGTTTGCCAAGGAACAGGACAAGTTCAAGATCAGGGTCGGGGTATTGGGCAACACAGTCCTTGACGTCAACGGGATAAAAGCCCTTGCGGAGCTGCCAGGATTAGATCAGCTCAGGGCCAATATTCTGGGGCTCATACAGGCTCCTGCATCAAAGCTGGCAAGGCTCATGGCTACTCCTGGTTCGCAGGTTGCCAGGGTTGTTAAGGCGCACTCAGAAAAATAATCATAAATAAAAACAATAAACAATAAAAGGAGATAGAGAAATGGCAGATTTGAAGAAGATAGTTGATGAACTTAGCGGCCTTACAGTTATCGAGGCTGCAGAATTGAGCAAGCTTTTGGAGGTAAAGTGGGGTGTTTCTGCTGCTGCACCTGTTGCTGCTGTTGCTGCTGTTGCTGCTCCAGGCGCAGCTCCTGCTGCTGAACAGACGGAGTTTAATGTTGTGCTTAAGGCTGTCGGCGACAACAAGATCAATGTCATAAAAGAGGTCAGGGCAATAACCGCTCTGGGACTGAAAGAGGCCAAGGAACTGGTAGAAGGCGCTCCAAAGAACGTGAAGGAAGGCGTTTCCAAGGATGAGGCTGCATGAGAGGCGTGAAGCGTGAGGTGAGAGGATTACACCTTACGCCTTACGCCTTTTTGTCTTTGAATAAAAGTTGATTTGATAAAGCCAAGGTCAACCGCAGAGATTAGAGTTGAAAATATGGAGACTATTTGTTTCTCTTTGCTCTCGGTGCATATGTGGTTAAAAAATAAGAGTTTTTAAGGAGAGTCCATGGTCAGTTCTTCCAGTACCCTGAGGGTTAGAAAAGACTTTTCCAAGATACCAAAGGTCCTTGAAATAGACGTAAAACCAGAAAACCGTAAGGACGTGGGTCTTCAGGCTGTTTTTAAAAGCGTGTACCCTATCAAGGATTTTAATGAAACATCTTCACTTGAGTTTGTAAATTATACGTTGGGTGAGCCAAAATATGATGTCCTTGACTGCCAGCAGAGAGGGATGACCTTTGCTGCTCCGATGAGAGTGACCGTAAGGCTGGTAGTGTGGGATAAAAACGATGAGACTGGCGCCCAGACTATAAGGGACATAAAGGAGCAGGAGGTCTACTTCGGAGAGATTCCGCTTATGACCAGGAATGGCACCTTTATTATAAACGGCACCGAAAGGGTGATTGTGAGCCAGCTCCACCGCTCTCCCGGCGTCTTCTTTGACCATGACAAGGGCAAGACACATGTCAGCGGAAAGGTATTATACGTAGCCAGGGTTATCCCTTACAGGGGCTCGTGGCTTGACTTTGAATTTGATCCCAAGGATATCCTCTATGTGAGAATAGACAGAAGGAGAAAGTTTTATGCCTCCGTTCTCCTGAGGGCCCTTGGTTACTCTATAGAGGAGATACTTAACTATTTTTACAAGTCAGAAGTTGTAACCGTAAAGAACGGCAAGGTTCAAAAGAAAACAGATTTTGAACTGCTATTGAACCAGCATGCGCCTCACGATATCCTGGACCCTAAGACTGGGGAGTCCATAGTAAAGGCCAAGAAAAAGATTACGAGGCTGCACTTAAAGAAGATGAAAGAGGCAGGGATAGAGTTTATCCCTATAGAGTTCGAAGATGTAGTCGGGAAGATCGCAGCTGCGGATATATATGACTCCAAGACTGGCGAAGTCGTAGTGGAGTGCAACGGGGAGATTACCCCTGAAAAGATAGAAGAGATAAAGAAGAGAAAGATCACGGAGTTCAAGACCCTCTTCATTGACCAGATGATCACGGGAACCAGCATCCGGGATACATTGATGCTGGATAAGATTTCCACTCCTGAGGATGCCCTCATAGAGATTTATAAACGGTTGAGGCCGGGAGAGCCGCCTACGCGTGAGACGGCAAGGACTCTCTTTGACAACATGTTCTTCAATCCCGACAGGTACGACCTTTCAAGGGTTGGCAGGCTTAAGCTAAACCACAAACTGGGCAGGGATCTTCCTATAGACCAGCTTGCCCTGTCCAAAGAGGATATCCTCGCAGTGGTAAGGTATCTGGTGGACCTCAAAAACGGCATAGGAGAGATAGACGATATTGACCATCTGGGTAACAGAAGGGTAAGGGCAGTCGGTGAGCTCCTTGAAAACCAATACAGGATAGGACTTGTCAGGATGGAGAGGGCTGTAAAGGAGAGGATGTCACTCCAGGATATACAGGGGATGATGCCCCATGACCTGATAAACCCGAAACCGGTTGCAGCGATTGTAAAGGAATTTTTCGGTTCAAGTCAACTGTCTCAGTTCATGGACCAGACAAACCCGCTATCGGAGATAACTCATAAGAGGAGGCTTTCCGCCCTTGGGCCTGGAGGTCTTACGAGAGAGAGGGCAGGTTTTGAGGTCAGGGACGTGCATCCGACCCACTATGGAAGGATATGCCCCATTGAGACTCCTGAAGGGCCGAATATCGGGCTTATTGCGTCCCTTTCAACATATGGTAGGGTCAATGAGTACGGTTTTATAGAGACCCCTTACAGGGTCGTAGAGGGTGGCAAGGTCTCGAAGGAAATAAAGTTTCTGACCGCATTGGAAGAGGAGGAGCACGTTATAGCCCAGGCCGATGCCCCGCTGGATAAGGAGGGAAGGTTCAATGTCCCCCTGATCTCCGCAAGGAGAGCCGGAGAGTTTATTATGGTGAGACCTGAGGACGTCACCCTCATGGATGTATCTCCCAAGCAGCTTGTGAGCGTGGCAGCATCCCTTATCCCGTTTCTTGAACATGATGACGCCAACAGGGCCCTCATGGGTTCAAACATGCAGCGTCAGGCAGTGCCTCTACTCAGAACAGAGGCCCCTTTAATTGGCACCGGGATGGAGCACGTCGTGGCCAGGGACTCCGGTGTAGCAATAGTCGGCAGGAGGGAGGGTGTCGTAGAAAGTGTTGACGCCTCAAGGATAGTAATCAAGGCAAAGGGCGGGGCTGGCGTAGACATTTACGACCTGATTAAATACCAGAAATCAAACCAGGGGACATGCCTGAATCAGAAGCCGATCGTTAAAGAGGGCGACAATATTGCCAAGGGGCAGATAGTGGCAGACGGTCCTGCCACAGATAATGGCGAACTTGCACTTGGTAAAAACATAGTAGTTGCGTTTATGCCGTGGCGCGGCTTTAATTTTGAGGACTCCATCCTGATCAGCGAGAAGCTTGTTAAGGAAGACACCTTTACCTCTGTCCATATAGAGGAGCTAGAGGTGGCTGCCAGGGACACGAAGTTGGGCAAGGAGGACATTACTGCCGATATCCCGAATGTCGGAGAAGAGTCCCTTAAGGACCTGGATGAGAGTGGTATCATTCGAATTGGGGCACGTGTAAAACCTGGAGATATCCTGGTCGGCAAGGTTACTCCAAAGAGTGAGACCCAGCTTACCCCGGAAGAGAAGCTCCTTCGGGCCATATTCGGCGAGAAGGCCGGCGATGTGAGGGATACATCCCTGAAGGTTCCGCCTGGAATAGAGGGTACTGTTATAAATGTAAAGGTATTTTCCAGAAAGGGTGTGGAAAAGGATGAAAGAAGCAAGGGGCTTGAGGACCTGGAAATATCCAAGATGGAGAAGGACAGGAGCGATGAGGTGCGGGTGATCCAGGAAGGGGCATACAGCAAGCTTAAAGCGCTGCTTGTCGGCAGTACCGTTTCTGCCAACATCCTGGATGACGATAAAAAGGTTATTCTGGCAAAGGGAAAGAAGATTGCCGAGAGCCTGTTGGAAAAGGTTCCGAGGAGTAAATGGGCCATGATCTCAGTTTCCGACAACGAAGTTGAGGCAGAGATCGAAAAGGTTGTAGACAACATGAACGACCAGATTGAACTGGTCAAAACATTTTTTGTGGATAAGATAAACCGCCTCAAGAAGGGGGACGAGCTGCCTCCTGGTGTTATAAAGCTAGTAAAGGTCAGTGTGGCCATGAAGAGGAAGCTCCAGCCGGGAGACAAGATGGCCGGGCGTCATGGGAACAAGGGCGTTCTCTCCAAGATAGTCCCGGATGAAGATATGCCGTACCTGTCGGACGGCACCCCTGTCGACATGGTGCTGAATCCTCTTGGAGTACCATCCAGGATGAACGTGGGGCAGATATTGGAGATTCACCTGGGATGGGCAGCTAAAGGGCTTGGACAGCAGATAAACACCTTCCTGGAAAAGAACTATTCCGCTTCAGCCCTGAAAAGCGCGCTCAAGAAGACATATAATTCACCGGTTATCGCACGGATCATAGATGGGGCAGATGATGAAGCGATATTCAGGATGGCGAGGGACGCCAGAAAGGGTATACATATGGCAACCCCCGTGTTTGAGGGGGCATCTGAGGATGAATTGAATGCTGAGCTTGAGAGGGCGGGTCTGCCCGAGTCAGCACAGTCAACCCTTTATGATGGGAGAACTGGTATCGTATTTGACTCGGAGGTGACGGTAGGGGTCATGTATATGCTGAAACTGCACCATCTTGTTGATGACAAGATACATGCTAGATCTATAGGTCCTTACTCCCTAGTAACGCAGCAGCCGCTCGGTGGGAAGGCGCAGTTCGGAGGTCAGAGGTTTGGTGAGATGGAAGTGTGGGCTTTACAGGCATACGGCGCAGCATATACCTTGCAGGAGATACTGACCGTCAAGTCTGACGACGTAACTGGCAGGATAAGAGCCTATGAAGCTATTGTTAAGGGTGAGAATCTTATAGAGACAGGTCTCCCAGAGTCATTTAAGGTTCTTGTAAAGGAACTGCAGAGCCTGGCGCTGGATGTAGAGCTTCTAGAGAAAAAGGAAGAATAAATAAGGGCTGGCGATTAAGTCACACCGGAGCGGCAGCGGGGTTTTAGTGCATCGAAGTAGTGTGAAGCGACGCAAGGGCCCCAAATAAAAATTATCAAAAAGGAGACTACCTTGGAAGATATTCAGAGCTTATTTGACAGGCCAGCTTCATCCCAGGGCTTTGATGCCGTCAGGATATGCCTCCCTTCCCCTGAGAAGATAAGGGAGTGGTCGCACGGCGAGGTAAAGAAGCCTGAAACCATAAACTATAGGACCTTCAAGCCTGAGAGGGATGGTCTTTTCTGTGCCAAGATATTTGG
>JAENJC010000256.1 GCA_016844545.1 Deltaproteobacteria bacterium
TAAAGGGGGTTTCAACGTCTTTTTTTATCACTATCTCAAGAGCTGATAGACCGTCGAAAGTCGGGAGCTTATTGTCCGCCAGTATCAGGTCAAGTCCACCTTTTTCAATCTCGTCAAGAAAGGCCTCTCGCGTCTCGACCCTCGTCATTTCATGCTCAATCCCTTCTTCCTCAAGCTTTGCCCTGATGAGTTCGTGGTCGCTCGGATTGTCCTCAAGGTTGAGTATCTTCAGTTTTTTCTTCATGGCAGACTCCTAAAATAGTTCTTCATAATGCCCCTCCTGTCACAACCTTCTCGCGCTCCCAGGCGGGGGTTCGTTGATAATCGCCCAGAACAATCCAAGCTCTTTTACCGCATTAATGAACTCGTGAAAGTCAATAGGCTTAACGACATAGGCGTTTACTCCCAGCCTGTAGCCCTCCACCTTATCCCTCTCCTCCCTGGAGGAGGTAAGGATCACAACAGGTATAAGTTTCAGCAAGTCATCCGACCTGATCGTTTTGAGCACCTCAAGCCCATCAATCTTGGGAAGCTTGAGATCAAGGAGAACAACTGCCGGATTATTCTTGTCCCGGTCCGAATATTTTCCTCTACGGTAAAGGAAATCAAGGGCCTCCTCGCCGTCGCGGGCAACCTCTACGTCGTTGGCAAGGTTGTATTCAGCCAATGCCTCAAGGGTCAGTTCCATATCGTTGGGATTGTCCTCAACCAACAGTATCCGTTTCAGCTTAACCACCATTTACGCCTCCTTTATTTATACCAAGTTGCTTTCAAACACTAAATTTATCTGTTATTGAAAGCCTACTTGGTGTTATGTCTACCAATTGAGTTTCTTGTTTTGTATTTTTTGGAAGAGAGAAGAAAAAGGTTGCGCCCTCATCCTTCCTTCCCTCCGCCCACACCCTTCCCCCGTGTCTCTGTATGATCCTCTTTACATTGGCCAAGCCTATTCCCGTTCCTTCAAACTCATCCTGTCTATGTAGACGCTGGAATATGCTGAATAGCTTGTTCGCGTACTGCATATCAAAACCCACGCCGTTGTCTTTGACATAGAAGGTTATTTCATCTTGTCCATCAGGGATGCAGCCTATCTCGATCTTCGCCTGGAGTCGCGTCCTGCTGAACTTCAATGCATTTGAAACAAGATTAATGACCACCTGCTTGAGCATGGACGGGTCTCCGTAAACATCAGGCATTTGTCCGAATTCCCAAACCATATCCCCCTGCTTTACCTCCGCCTCCAGTTCCTGAACGGCCTCTTTTACAAGCCGGTCAATGTTGACAACTGTCTTCATCATCTCAGCGCGTCCCATCCTTGAAAAGGAAAGGAGTTCGTCTATCAGCCGCCCCATCTGCTTCGCCGATTCGGTGATAACGTTTAAATAGTGCAGGTTTTTCTCATCCAATGTCCCCGCGGCCCTCTTCGCCAGCATCTCGCCAAAACCGCTCAGGGAACGTAGAGGAGCACGAAGGTCATGGGATACTGAATATGAAAACGCCTCAAGCTCCTTATTTGCAGCCTCGAGTTGCGCTGTGCGATTCTTCACCCTCTGTTCCAGGGAGACATTGGCTGCTATCAGCTCTTCCGCCATCTTGTTGAAATATCGCTCCAGGTCTCCTATCTCGTCCGTTGAGGTCACCATAGCCCTTACGGACAGGTCGCCTTCGCTTATCCTCTTTGCCGCTAGAGTGAGGCCGACAATCGGCCTTGTGAAAGAACGGGCGGCATAAAACGCGCAGGCCAATATCAAGACCAGGGTGATGACGTTCCCCCTGTAGTCAATCTCATCTGTGGATGCCCTCTCATTTTTCAATAACGCCTGCGTAGTGGAGACATGAAGGTCGCGCTTGGATATCTTTCTTTGCAGGGCCGCCCGCGGGTCAAACCTCAGAGGGACGATATAGAGCGCGTCGCCATCCTTGTCCCTTTTTGCCAGGAGAGATTCACCGGTTTTGCCAAGTCCCGTGTAATCCTTTGTAATGGCCGCTATGGACTCAAAGGAAACCTCTGCCACCATCACCCCAATTGCCTTGCCTTCATGGTATATAGGCGCAGAGATGTAGTTCCTGACCTCCCCTTTGGCCTCTGAAGAAAATAGATCAAGAGAATAACCGCCCTTTCCCCTGGTAAAATATTCCATCCCGGAATGGTCTGCGCCGTGCATCGCCCGGTCTGTGGATGCCACTACCCTTCCGTCCAGGGACAATATGTATACCTTCTTTATATCCTTTACGGCCTCTTTTGCCCCTGATAGGGCTGAAATGACTAATTCCAGATATTTCCTGTCGCCGGTCTTCATAAACTCCAGCATGGCCACCCTCATCGGGATCCGGCTCGTAATCAGGTCAAGCCTCTCTTTGTTCCTGCTTATCATCTCCTCAACCCTGTGTTTCTGGATATTAGCAATGGCCTGGAGATGCAACAGTCCCTCTTCTGTAATCGTCTTCTCTGCAAGGATATAGGAGATGAGGCTGATTATGGTCAACGGAATAATTGATGCAGAGATCAGTATAATGGCTGTCTTTGGATATATCTTCACTTAAAACCTCTTAGGGACGGAGCGTGAATCCAGGGTTTAAAGACATGGATGCCCGACAGAAACCTTCGAGCATGACAGTTATTAAATTGCCGGATCAATAAACAGAAGTCTGCATAAAATATAGCACGATATTTTAGACTTGCAAGTAAGGAAGGAAAATATGGTTGGAGTTTGAGGGAAGGGTGAAGGGGGTGAAATCACCCTCCAAGATATGCCTTTATGACATCCGGGTTGTTCTGTATCTCTTTCGGAGTCCCTTCTGCCAGCTTCTCCCCGTGGTCCAGGACCACAACCCTGTCAGATATGCTCATGACAACCTTCATGTGATGCTCTATCAGGAGGATGGAGATAGCGTTGTCCCTTATCTTGGATATCAGGGACTTTAAGCCGTCAGTCTCATGATGGTTCATCCCTGCAGCAGGCTCATCCAGCAGCAGCAACTTGGGCTCCGTTGCCAGCGCCCTGGCAATCTCAAGCCTCCTCTGGTCACCGTAAGGAAGGTTCCCGGCTGTTGTGTTCGCCCTTGGAGAAATCCCGACAAATCTCAAGAGGTGATGTCCCTTTTCCTCCGTCGCTTTCTCTTCTTCCCGGCTCTTTTTGTTTCTTATTATACCGCCAATGTGGCCTGTCTTTGTC
>JAENJC010000017.1 GCA_016844545.1 Deltaproteobacteria bacterium
CCATTTGCGCGATGGATCATCCCTTCAATCTATGCACTCGTAGCCCTGACCAGCTGCAGACCACTTATAAAACTGGTTACAGCCAGGACAATCCCTATACTCGCCAGCATTATAGATGCACTTGAAAATATAAACATATTAAACCCTGTAGATAGTCTGCAATACACGCCTTTGAATAATATATGAGACGATCCCTATATATGCCAAAATCAATGGCATTATGGCGTAGATATTCGACCATGTGGAGTTATTGATTAATGTGTTGTTGCCGCCGCCACTACTAACGATTCCAAACCTGTTCCTCCATACCCTGTTGTCCTTCAAAGTGTTGTTACTCGAATCCCAAAGTAGAATCCCGTTCCAGGTGTTATGGTTAACACTGTTATCCGTCAGATTATTATAGCTGGAGGAGCTCAGGAATATCCCATTGTCTTTATTTGAGCTCGCGCTGTTTTTTCCCAGGCTGTTCCTGTTGGATGAATCAAGATATATACCATACTTCTCGTTTAAATCGGCTGAGTTGCCTGCTACCGTATTATTACTGGAACCATAGAGAATCATCCCATTTGCGTTTTTTACAGTCTTGTTATCACTGATAGTCACATTATTGGAATTATAAAGGTATATGCCGGAAAGAAGAGAACCTGTGGTCGTAAAACCCGTGATCGCTACATTATTAGCATTGCTTATCTTAAAAACAGGCTCACTGGGAACAGCTGCCAGGATAGTTGTGAAATCCGGGCCCCTGCGTGATCTTATCGAAACCGGCCTCGTGATCGAAACATTTTCTTTGTAAATTCCTTCACTCACAATTATAGTATCTTCCAGGGAGGCGTTAATTACCGCCTCCTGGATAGTTTTATAGTTTTCAGGAACAATGATTGTGGAATAAATAAGTAATAATGCTGTTAGTGGCAGCATGAGTCGCACGCAATCTCTTTAGATTCAAGGGCCTTCTCATGGAATCTCGCCCTTTCAACTGCTTTTTCCTCATCCGGCTTGCGCTCTCCCGGTTCAGCCGGCACAAATGAATGCTCTGCATGCCTCATCCCTTTCATCAAGGACTCTTTCATCTCTTCCGTGATATACTGCCTCACAAATTCAAAAAACTCATTGTCCTCCTTGCGGACATGGCTTCTGAGAGCAACAAGAGCCGAGCCGATTATCTTATCGTTTATGGTACCATCCCTGAGGGCCTCCCGGAATGAGTATATAAGCGATATAATCTCGCGATGGTCCTCATTAATGCAGGCAACTAAACCTTCTCCAAAAGGCACAAGACCCCTCAAAGCCGGGAACAGAACCTCTTCTTCTTTGATGCCTGAATGCAGATGGAGGAGGTTATCGAGCTCTGCAGTGGAAACCCAGAGTTCATCGATATTCCTCTTGGTCAGAATCTCGTCAACTTTATCAGCCATCTCCAATATCTTTTGATGCTCAGCAATCAGAGCTTCAATTGGATCTGTCGTCGGGTGAGCAGCTGGAGACAGCTCTTCGCTTTCACCTAGCGCATTCTCATCCTCTGCTACTTCAATACTTAATGCCTCAAACTGCTGGGAATAGCCCATCCGACACGCATGTCTGGGGCTTTTAAAATATCTGGCATCCTTATATGAAGCCGCTAACTGGGCGTATTCAGACTCTGTCAGGTACAATATTCCATTCTTGCAATGAACAACGCAGGATGAATGGTGACATGTGTACTTTATTTCTAAAACCTTATCTGACATAATTACACCTCCTTCTCTTAAGCGTGACCTGGCATCTCATGCTCGATCGGTGCAGATTGCAGAGTAGGTATGCCAAAGCTTTCGTTAAATGTACTTACTATATATAAAAGGGTCCTGTGGTTTAACAGAAGTCCTTTATAAAGATTTGTCTTGGAAAGGCCGTCAAAGTACAGCTCATATGAAAACTGAACCTGTTTTACTATACCTTTTTCGTCCATGTTTAAATCGTAGCTGTTATCCAAAAACAAGAGGTCTTTTCTTATTGATTCATAAAATTCGTCTCTCTCATCCTCCTTAAGCTCGGACAATTTCCCCATATGTTCAGGCGCCAGAGAGACGCCGTTTAATAAAACCACAAGTCCAGGATACTCCTTTGGCTGTATGATCCTCTGTCTTTTCTGTGAAGCAAGCGGATAATCAATCTCAAAATGAAAATTTGCATTGTCATCCTTTACCTCATTTACCTCATGATGATTCTCCGTAAGCCATTTCTTAACCCCATCTTTTGCCTGTTCTACAGTCGTAATCTCCATTCAACATCTCTCCTTTTTTAATTATTTATTTAGTTTATTTTACTACATCCGAGAAAACCTGTCCAGCATTTTCATCTTGATATTTTTTGACTTAGTAGGTGTACTTTTTTTTCGACAATAACTAGCGCAAATCCGAAGTCCATTACGGGGAGAAAAGAGAAGAGGTTATTCATGTACGAGGGATGCCCTCGTACATGAAGTTAGTTCAAACTCAACACTTACTCATGACCTCCAGCTGCTTCCTTTTTGTAAGTCTGACAAAGCTGCGAACAGCGTGTGCAATAAAAAGTGTGATCCAGCTCATACTCCTTATAGATCGGGCATGTCTCACAGACGCACTCCTTTTCCCACTGTATCGCCTTGCTGGTCCCTACCATAGGGAAGCAGTAAGCGCCAGCCGGGCTATCTCCACTTACATATGTTGGGCACCTCGGACATTTGCATTTACTAAGTACATAATCCTGCCTCTTTGCATACTCCTCCTTGCTCAACCCCTCATCTCCAAACCTGTCATAATCACTGATCTTCATAGCATCACCTCCTATTTGATTTTAAATCTATATTAAAGACTAACACTCATTTTCAGGGTGTCAAGTTAACTCCCCCTAACCCCCTCTTTAACAAAGAGGGGGAATAAAGTTCCTCAACTTTAATAAAGGGGAGGTTAGGTGGGGTTAGTTTTCTCATCCAGCCAATAATGAATATATACTGTAGCCCGCAAACAAGAGGCCGGCAACCAGGTTCAGAACCCTGGTGGCTTCTGAAGGGTTTGGCATAATAAGTGCGTCTATCCTGAGGGTCTCTGTAGCCTTAGCAGGAACAAAGTAAATCCAGATCAGGAGGAGTCCATAAATCATCCCAATTACAGTTATAGTTAAATCTAAATTTTTCATACTAAGAAAAAAGAGGGAAGGCATTGCCTTCCCTCTTGCAACCCTCAATTCTGTACTAATTAAACATCCCAAACTATATTTATAACATGTCCCCCGAAAGTGGTTTTTATGGGTTCGCTGCTATATACTTCTGCCTCTCAGACTCGGATATCCTGTCCCACCAAGTCTTTCCAACACCCCAGTCGCCTCTCTCTGCGCCCGGCTTGGTATAATATACCCAGTTGAGAATACTGCCTATAAAATAGAACACCGCTGCTCCGGCAAAGAAAGGTATTGCAGAACCGTATTTTGTTATAGAACCTCCAATCAGGGCAGAAAATACGAACGGCCCATATGCAGCCCAAGCACCCGTCCACCCAAGTATCTGTGCCCCCATTCTCGGGTTGTAGGCATATACGATAGGGTACTGACGGAAGGTGGCAAAATTGCCTATACCTGCCATCAGGAATATCCAAAGCATTATATATACGAACATGGGGAACTGATCAATAGAGGTAGGAGTCAAGAAGCCGCCAAATATCAGCGCCGCACACCCAGCAATCAGTCCTACCCCTGAGAGCTGCGTAAATATGCTCCCCCCAAATTTGTCAGACAAAGGTCCACCCGCAAACCTGACGATCGATCCTATAAAAGGACCCATCCATGCATATTTCAACGGGTCGGGAGCAAGTGCCATGTCCATACCTGGTATACCCCAGTATATAGTCTTTATCATGAGTGGAAAAGAAGCTGCAAAGCCTGAGAACGATCCGAAGGTCATGATGTATGTCCAGACCATAAAGTATGCATGCTTGTTGTTCGTCATATCGCCAATCATCTTGCCAAATGAGGGCTTCTTCATAGGAATGCTCCTCAGGTAGACCCCACAGATTATGCCGGCGATCAGAAGGTAGGGAACATACCATAAGGCGGCGTTCTGAAGCCATATGTCCTTCTTTATGATCTTCTTGACCGTTAAATCGGTGACAATTCCATCAGCATTTTTCTTGACATCTGTCTTCATCACTTTTGTAGCATCGGTCTCGGCAATTATAACGTCCTGAACTAAACCTGCCTCATTTTTCACAACAGTCATGGCTCCAGCAAGCTTTCCAACCACGATCACGTCCTTGATAACACCTGCCTCTTTAGTTATCTTAACATCAAATACAGGTGTGGCCTTTGTCATGACCTGAGATGGTCCAGCTGCCGCAACTACAGCAAAGCCTATGATCCAAGGTGTTACAAACTGCACAATGCTCACGCCGAAATTACCAATACCTGCCTGCAATCCCATTGCAGTCCCTTGAAGCCTCTTTGGGAAGAAGGTACTTGTTGAAGGCATGTATGAAGAAAAGTCTCCGCCTCCAAAGCCGCATAGGAATGAAATCATGAGGAAATGCATGTAAGGGGTTTCAGGGTTTTGCACCGCGTACCCTAACCATATCATAGGTATGAGTTTAATAAACGTAGCTACGGTTATCGTCATCCTTGTACCGAATATCGGTATTAAAAAGGTATGCACTGTTCGCATCGCGCCTGCCGAAAGACCCGGCATAGCAGCAAGCCAGAATAACTGCATTGTATCGAATTTAAAGCCTATCTGGGGCAGTCGGACAACAACGGCGCTCATGACAAACCAAGTGGCAAATGAAGCAATTAGGCTGAACGTTGTTACGCTGAGCGTCCCCCAGGCTCGCCCACTCCCCTCCTTTTTCCAAAATTGTGCATCTTCAGGTTCCCATCTTTTTAACCAAGACATTATTTTGCTCCTTTAGTTAAGTTTTTAATATAGGGGCACTTGCAAAACGACCTTTTATAATTTTGTCATGCCCGAATGCTTCCGTCGGGCATCCATAAGGCATTGATTTCACAAGAACTGGATTCCCGATTAAACACTTCGGGAATGACATTTTAGACTTTTGCAAGAGCCTCTATAGTCAAAGGTTATTATACAAAAAAAGGCGGGCGATACGCCCGCCTTTTTTTTGTTTTACTTGTACTGAATTATGTTTTCAGTCTTTGGATCCCTGCCGTACCACCTGACAACCTGATAAGGCCTGACCAGATACTTGTAGATATTAATAGTAAATAAGTGCGCTAACCTCGTAAACGGGATTAGTAAGACGATGAGCATGGCATTAAAGATATGTACCTTGGTAAAGAGCGGCAGATTAGCAACATAATCCACTTCAGGATTCAGCTTGATAACTGACCACATCCATGGAGCGGCAGAGGCTGCGTACCAATTGGAGCCCCATCTGTAAAGCAATGCATTTGCCAGCCCAGTCACAACCTGAATTATAAGCACAATCAGTAAAAATACATCCCAGCCGGATGTTACAGCCTTTGCCCTGCTGTTGGTGAGTCTCCTGTATGTGAGGGCCAGGAGGCCAAACAGCGCAAGAAATCCGAGCGCAAGTCCTGAAGCTTCAAAGATATAAAGCCTGACAGGAACGCTGTTCCATGCAAGAACGCTGCTTGGAATCAGAAAACCTACAAAGTGAGCTAAGAGTATCGTCATTATCCCATAATGCCACGGAAATGACCCAAAAAACAGTGTCCTGTTTTCAAGAAACTGTGAAGATTGGGATGACCATGTAAATCTGTTTGAATTATACCTATAGATCGCCCCTACTATACCAACCGCAAGGAGCACGTACGGCAACGCGCCAAACAACAATTTGTCCATCAGCTTACCTCCTTAATGTCTTTAATGTCTTTGTCTAATACTCTATAAACAGCATTGATCAGATGCTTATAGGCGTTCTTCTTGGTTTGAAAATTTCTATGCAGCTTCTCCATCGACATGATCACATACGTCTTCACAAAATTCCTTTTAAGCTCCTCATTTTTTAGATGACCGATAAAAAACAGAATTACTGCCAGATTATCTGGAAGTTCCCCTTTGGCAACTTCATCAAAGGGGAACCCCTGATCTCTATACATTGACTTGATGGTAAGCAAGTTCTGTGCTCGCTTAAACCCCTCATGGCTATACCAACCCATATCCAGTGTAGTTTCCGACGTAAACTCAAAGGTATAAGAGTATAACTCCTGAAGTTCATCAAGCGTCAACCTTTCCACGTCTTTCTTAAATGACCTGAGCTCCTTTAAAATTTCCTCCGGATACTGCCCCTTCTCAAGGATTTCTATGCATTCGTTTACATATGGCAATATATCATTATGTGGAAATCTCAGGGATTGTCCCAAGCACGTGTACAAGTTGTCAACCTCAACCATAACCATCAATTATTACCACTGCCTCCCGATTATTTCCTGCTTCTTAAATCCAAATCCTATAGATCCCCTCTTCTCATACATAGTCCTTGGGTCTATAGTACTCTTACTCTCGCGATGCGTCTCAGGAATTACGAACCTCTCCTTAAACGTTGCAATCGTATTGATTCTTAAAATATCCGCTGCATCCTTTTCGGACAAACCGACGGCAGATAGTGCGCTCTTCACTTCACTTTCACTGATGTCGCCAACACGCTTCATGCGCGCCCACATCCTGACGGCCATCTGCTTCTTCAAGGACTCAACGATCAGGCTCTCATTACCGGCTGTAAACAGATTCGCCAGATACTTTACCGGAACCCTCATTTTCTCCAACTCAGTGAAGAAGCCATCTGTCTCAGGGTCAAATAGTCCACCTTTGTCGGCCTTAACCTGATGCAGTATTGGCGATAGTGGTGGAATATAGAAGTTCATCGCGAGCGTCCTGAATTCAGGATGGCTTGGCAACGACAGTCTCCACTTCTTGAACAAATTATAAGCTGGAGAAATCTGTGCAGCGGCTATCCAGTTATCCTCGATACCGGCATTTCTAGCGGCCTCGATAACCTTCGGGTCATTAGGGTCTAACACTATGCTCCTCAACCCTTCTACTATCTTGTCATCGGAAAGCTTAGCCGTCTCCTCTATCCTTTCGGCGTCATAAAACAATGCGCCGACAGTTCTAATCCTTCCGGTGCAGGCATGCCCGCAAGCGTTAGCCTGACCTGTCTCAGTCCTTGGATAACAGAAGATGCACTTTTCTGACTTGCCTGTCGCCCAGTTATAGAAAGGTTTTTTATACGGACAAGCGCTTATGCAGAACCTCCATGCTCGGCAGGTATTCTGATCAATAAGGACTATGCCATCCTCCCCTCTCTTGTATATTGCACCGGACGGACACGCTGCTACGCACGCCGGATTAAGGCAATGGTTGCATATCCTCGGCACATAGAACATAAAGAGCTTATGGAACTTTGTAAGACATTCCTTTTGTGAATCCGATAAGTTCTTCAGGTTCGGGTCGTTTGTGGCATAAAGAGGCGATCCGCCCAAGTCGTCGTCCCAGTTCGGACCTAAGACTATCTTCTCCATAAACTCACCGGTGATCAACGACTTCGGCCTTGCAACCGGCTGATGATCGCTTGCTGGTGCATTGAACAGGTTCTGGTAATCATACGTAAAAGGCTCATAGTAGTCATCAATAGTCGGCAGATTTGGCTGAAAGAAAATGCTTGCCAGAGTCCTTAACTTGTTGTCCTTTATAAGCTTTAACCGGAGCGTTCCGTTAGCAACCTCCCATCCGCCCCTGTATCTCTCCTGGTCCTCCCAGGTCAGCGGATATCCCGCGCCTGGCTTGGTCTCCACATTATTCCACCACATATACTCCGCGCCTTGGCGGCTGGTCCAGACGTTCTTGCACGAGACACTGCATGTATGACACCCTATGCACTTGTCCAGATTGAAACTCATTGATAGTTGGGCTCTGATATCCATTACCACTCCACCTCCTGATTCTTCATTTTTCTAAGCAAGACAGTCGTATCCCTGATAATTGGAATCGGTCCCCATGAGTTGAATCCATACGAGAACTGTCCGTATCCGGCGACGCTCAGTGTCGGCATCTTCAGCCTCTGTCTCGGAAGGCTGTTGTGATACCCTCCCCTGATCTTGTTTCTGGTCTGCGCCTTAGGAACGTTGATTGTCCTCTCCTGAGAGTGGTAGGCAAACAGTGTGCCGGTTGGTATCCTTGCGCTGACAACAGCGCGGGCCACATAGACTCCATTGTCGTTATATGCTTCCACCCAGTCGTTGTCCTTGATCCCTATACTTGCAGCATCCCTGTCGTTGACCCATACACAGTTTCCTCCGCGGGAAAGAGTCAGCATCCTCAGGTTGTCATAGTGGGTGGAATGAATCTGCCACTTACCGTGAGGGGTGATGTAATTTAGGTGGAGAGCTCCAGTCCTATCGCTCCTCTTGAGCTCGTTCATCTTGCTCGGATCAAGCTTGTATTTGTGTGTGGGCAGGGCCTCACCAAATTCAAGGAATGTAGGATGATCAAGATAATAGTGCTGCCTTCCTGTCAGAGTCCTCCATGGCAGCCTGAAATCTATCTGGTTGGTGTACGCGTTGTACGTCCTCCCATATCTTGTATCCCCAGTCCAAAGAGGGCTGTTCAGATACCTTCTCGGCTGCTGTACGATATCGTCATAGTTGGTGCGGAAATTCCTGTCCGGCCCACCTATCTCCTCGGCAAGACCGTGATATTCAGTTTCCACAGTATTCATTGCCAATGGCTGCAAGTCGACATGCTTCAAGGTCCATACCTTAGACGGGTCATGGCCGAATATCTTCTTAACCGACTCCTTAGCCTCTTTGTATGTGTCGCCATGCAGTCCTGAGTGATGTTCCTCCTCCTGCCAGGCCTGGTAGTTCGCCTCGCCGTTAGTAACGTTTGAGAAGAACATGACGATGTTTGCGGCCTCCTTGGCTGTCTGCAGAGAGATGTACTTCTCACCGCCCCATTCAACCTTATCAACATGTGGGTTACTCATGTACTCGTCATAGAACGGCTTACCGTTAAGCATGATTCCGTGGAACCCATACTTGGTCTTCATGAGAGGGCCGAACGACGAGTATTTGTTATATGTATTCGGGTAATCTCTTGTGACGACGGTTAAATTTGGTCCTGTCTGCCCTGGGATAAAATCGCAATCTCCCTTCTTCCAGTCCTTGACTTCCGGTATCGCCGGCTGTGTTATCTCGCCGGGAGTATCGTGCATGAGCGGAGTCATTACAACATCCTTCATAGGCTTCGACAAGTGCTTTTCTGCGAGCTTAGAGAACTTCTTCGCGATGAACGCAAATGCATCCCAGTCGCTCTTTGCCTCCCAGTTTGGCGCAACCGCCGCACCCATAGGGTGAATAAACGTATGCAGGTCAGTCGTGTTGATGTCTTCCTTCTCATACCAGTGTGCAGCAGGAAGAACTATGTCGCTGTAAGTCGGAGTCGTGTTCATACGCATATTCAGGTCTACTATGAGATCAAGTTTCCCAAGTGGTGACTCTCTGTACTTCATCTCCTTTATGGAAGGTTTTGCCACCTCTTCGCAGTCCAGATTGTTGTGGGTGCCAAGGAGGAACTTCAGGAAATATTCCTGGCCCCTTGCGCTGGAGCCAAGGGCGTTACCACGCCATATCATCCAGACCCTGGGCCAGTTTTCAGGCGCATCAGGATCCTCGACGCCAAACTGAAGCGCTCCGCTTTTGAGTTGCTTTGCTGTATAGTCAACTATTTCGGCGTCCGTCTTTGCTCCTGCCTTCATGGCATCTTCAGCCACGACATGTGAGCTCTTGTTCCATTGACCATACCACGGAAGACCTCCAATCCTGACGGCCCTGACCTGCCAATCGGCGCAATGCTCATAGGTAACCTTGCTCTTATCGGGCATTACTGCGTATTCAGTCAGCTTATCGTCAAACTTAAACATCTGTGTATGAACATACCAGAAGCTCGGTGTATTCTGGAGCCTTGGAGGTCTCTGCCAGTCGAGGCCCAGGGCAACCTGCCCCCATGCGTCAAAGCAGGCAAGTTTTTCCTGTCCAACGTAATGGTTCTGTCCGCCGCCGTTCCTGCCGATGCATCCGCAGAGCATCAGCGCCCCTATGAAGTCTCTATAAATAAGGTCTGAGTGATAGTAGTGGTTAGAGCTGGAGCCGCTAAGTATCATGGAGCGGCCCTTTGTAACTTCGGCGTTAGATGCAAACTCCCTGGCTATCTGGATAATCGTTGCGCGGCCAATGCCTGTATACTTTTCCTGCCATGCAGGAGAGAAGGCCGTGTCGTCATCATAGTTCTTGGCAAAGTCGCCTGTAAGGCCTTTACGAGCTACGCCAACATGCGACATCTGCATATCAAACACTGTAGTGACAGGTATTCTGCCCTCTGTAGCTGTCTCTATATACTTAACAGGGACCTGCCTCTTGTATACCTCACCCGAATCGAGCTCATAAAAGGCGCACTCAACGGCTTCATCCTTAATGTCAAGGATTGACAGAGAGGGATCAAAGGTCTCATTGGTCTTTCCGTCCTTGATAAGGGTGTTCCACTTACCGTGACTGTCCTTTTCCTTTGCCCACCTGTAACCAATCCCGCCGTACGTAATCCTCGCCTTGTTTGCCTTGGCGTCCCACATAGCATACTTCCACTCATTGTTGTCAGTATCTGCATAGTCCTTAAGGTCCTTAGCGATCAGGAACCTTCCCATCTCAAGCCCGTTCTTGGTCTTTCTGAGCTTAATCAGGTGAGGAAGATCTGTATAGTTCTTTGAATAGTCGACAAAATACGGAACCTGCCTGTCTACATAAAATTCCTTAAGTATGACATGGTTGATAGCCATCCAGATGGCACCGTCAGAACCGGGTTTTACAGGAACCCACAGGTCGGCATATTTTGCGGTCTCAGAAAAATCTGGAGTCATAACAACGAGCTTGGCTCCACCATGTCTGAGCTCAGAAATGAAATGCGCGTCCGGTGTCCTCGTCCTGTTCGGGGTTGCACCCGTTACAACGACATATCCCGAATGGTACCAGTCCGCGCTCTCTGATACGTCGGTCTGTTCACCCCATACCTCTGGATGCGCGCTTGGAAGGTCGGTATAGTAATCATAAAAGCTCATGCTAACGCCGCCAATCATCTGATGATAACGTGCGCCTGACGCATAACTTATTTGCGACATGGCCGGGATAGGAGAAAAGCTTATATTCCTGTCCGGTCCGTATTTCTTGATTGTATAAATCTGCGCAGCGGTTATAATCTCGCCTGCAGTGTCCCAATCAAATCTGCGGAATCCGCCCTTTCCTCTGGACCACTTTACCTTCTTGCTTAACTCAGCGTTCTCAACAATGCTTGCCCATGCATCAACAGGATCGGAATGCTTTGTTTTAGCCTCTTTCAATGCGTCGATAAGAGTGCCGCGAACATATGGATACTTAATTCTAACAGGGCTAGCTATAAACATACCAGGAAGCCGAAATACCCCTCTGGCATCCTCTTGGCTCATACGGTGGCACGCTGGACTCTAATAAAGGGTAATCAATGGCCTGAAGTTCCCAGGTGATGATGCCGTCCTTTACATACACCATCCAGCTGCATCCACCTGTACAGTTGTTTCCGTGTGTACTACGTACAGTCTTGTCATACTGCCAGCGGTTCCTGTAAAATTCTTCCCAACCTCTCTTACTTGGACTAATCTCGTCTTGTATCCATGTAGCCATTAGTTATATCCCTCCCTTTCCACCGTAATTTCTCCACAAAGCATCATGGGCAGTATTCTTTGTTCTTTTGCTATACCTTCCGCTCCAAATAATGGTGAAGAGGATAAGTATTGCAATAAATCCGATTATGCCGATACCGGCAAAGGTCGCGGACTGCGACGGAGCGACGTCATTCGCTCCCTGAACCTTAAGGAAAGCCCTCAAATTCTCCATCTCGGCCTCGGTTATGTTCTTTGCAGCAAAGATTGGACCCATTGTTGGGCTGCCGCCTCCGTTTACCCATGCGGTACTGAGGAGGGGGTTCTTGGACTCATCAACATACGCCTTCGTCAGGTTTGGACCGAGGTTGCCGCCATCCAACGCACCAACTCCGGCGCTGTGACAAGACATGCATGCTGGACCTGCATTGGCAAATCTCGTCTCCCCTGTGAACAAAGCCTTGCCAACATTTGCATCGCCAACTTCTACTGGGGCGGCCTCTACAACAGCCTCGACTGCAGAAGCCGGTTGCTCTGTAGCAGTCTGTTGAGCCTTAACTGCCACTGGAAACATCACCATTCCAGCTACAAGGGGTACTGCCAGTAAAGCTTTAAAACCTTTCTTACATAAACCCTGATACCCACTCACCACCATAACCTTGCACCTCCTTTGATAGATTTTTTTGAAAATCGTATAACCTTATTACATGTCCCTAAAGCACTTGTCAATCTTTTTTTCGGGGCGACAAATAAATAAAACATAACCTTATCAGAAAGCCCTATTTAAAGACCCATAAAACAGGGCAAGGCGACCTTTTGGTAACCCGATCTATAATGCTTCCATGAAAGAGCTTTCCAACCGGAGAATAGCGATGGCTGGCCATAACTATAAGGTCAGCACCTTTCTCGAAAGTCTCCGATATTACCTCATTTGAAACTTCGCCATCCCTTAACACAATCTGTACATCTTTTACACCATTAGCCACAACCTTAGCCTTTTCCTTCAGCAAAATCTCCGTTCCTTCAGTTCTCCATCCCTCGCGAATCGCATCCCACTCCTTGGAGTCCGAGATAAGTACAGCTTTATATGCCTGCTCCGAAACATATAAGAGTGTCAGTTTAGCCCCTGAAATCTTACTTAAATATACAGCCTCGTCCAATGCCCTATCTCCCAGCTCGGAGCCATCTACGGTGCAAATAATATTCTTATAACTCATTATTGTCTGTTCCCCCTTAATTGGAGTTTAAGTTGCCTTACAAGCATGCACTTTTTATCCGCGCGCTTTAGCCCTACCGCCTTTCTCTATCCATTTCTGTTCCCACTTCTTCTGCTCAAACTTCATCCAAAACAAAACAAACCCTGCCAAAACAGCAAAAGCGATAAAACCCCACTGGAATGTTCCCGCATACTGCTTTGACATTCCCATTGCATTAGGTATGAAACCACCTCCAAGGGCTCCTATTTCCCCTATCATGCTTCCTGTGACCGCAGTAGTGGTTGGCCACCGTAGCGGCACCAACTGGAACACGGCCCCGTTGCCCATACCGAGGAAGCCAAAGATAAGCATAAACAGGATAGTAGTGGCAGTAAGTGAGGGTCCGAAACTAATAACTACCATTAGCGCAATAACCACAACGTATACCAAGGTCAAGGTATTTACGCCGCCCCATCTGTCAGATATATATCCTCCTACTACTCTAATTCCGCTTCCCATTAAGGCAGCCAGCATGGTCAACTGACCGGCCTGAATCTTTGTCACCCCAAACTGATCGTGAAAGAATGTAGGAAGGAAGTTGGAAAGACCGATGAACCCGCCAAAGGTTATTACATACATGGCGTTGAAAGCCCATCCATCTTTCTCCACAAGACACTTCAACAGTTCCTTAAGTGAATGGTGCTCTTTATCAGGGGGCTCCTTTGCAAATACCATCATTACAACCATTGGCAGCAACATCGTGAATGCAGCGAGACCATATACAGTTGACCAGCCGTAAGCTTGAGCTAATGGAGGAGCAAATAAAACTGCAAGGACTGTGCCGCTGTTCCCTGCTCCAGCTATCCCCATAGCCAGTCCCTTTTTCTCTGGAGGGAACCAACCGGAGCCGAGGGACAATGCCACCCCGAAGCTCGCCCCTGCTATGCCGAGGAGAACTCCCATGTTCAATACTTCAGAATATGTGTCAACGAAGAAATAACCGTAAGCAAGGGCAATGGATATCAGACCCATCTCCAGCATCGCAGCACTCTTTCTCCCTATATACTGCGCCAGGATTCCCAGGGGAAAACGCATGAGAGCGCCGGACATTATCGGCACTGAGATCATGAATCCCTTCTGGGCAGGGGTCAAGTGGAAAGATTCGCTTATAAAAGGCGCCATTGCGCCATTTAAGACCCATATGGCAAAACAAAAGTCAAAATATAGAAATGATGCGAAAAGAGTACCTGGATGCCCAGACTTCAAAAAAGCTTTAAACCCCGCCACTTTCGCCTCCTTAAGATTTGGTAATTTACCGGGAATATTTTGCGAATTGCCCGAAAAGGGCTTTATCAAGTTCGTGATTATAAGCAAATGGCATGCCAACAGTTTTTTGGGAATCTACTTCAAAGCGGGAACCAGGTGATTTTGTTTACTATATTTACTTTTTTGACTGGTCAGATACTGTGAGATGGAGTTCGCTGAAAATGCGCATAGTGTTACCTTTCAGTAACGGCTATTCAAGCCTTTTTGGATTTATGCAATTAATTCAGGGAGTAACAAGCGCTACTTTTTGGGAACAGAATGGATCATTAAGAAGTCATCAAGCCTTTTTCGAAAAACTTGCAGCCTCTCAAAAAAAACTTGACAGACAAAATTTAAATTGATATCTATCGTTTACATCATGGGTGAACTCAACGCGTGAAATAATAAATAAGTATTGTCACTATCACCAGAACGTTAACAGCAAGACCAATAAAAATTACTATCCCTGATATGTTTTCTTTTTTAAACATGCGAATGAAGATAGCATAATATTAAATGGTGTCAAGTAGGTAACTGAATTAAATTATAAATTATATTAAAGAGGTGAGATATGCAGGAAAAAACAGAGTCAAATGCGGGATGGGCAGGACCGATATTGTTTATTTCGGTAGCAATCGCAATGCTGGCTTTTTTTATCTGGTTTCTATGATTACGGTAATGTCAAAAGTTACATGAAAAACGTTTAGGCACTATGAAAGCAGTTTTTGTTAAGAAGAAACTTTGAGAAGAACGAGAGTTTTAAAGGAGAAAGAGTTTTTAGTCATGTCAATCCGGCAGTCATTAAGCCGGAATCCACTGGTTTAAAGGCTGAAAGTCGTAAAACAGGCAATAGAAGGCCTTGATAGGTATCTTGTTCTTTGAGATTTAGAGGTAGTTTTAAACAGCCATGGACAGAATCTTGGCCCACTTTCCCTGGATTGAGTGGACGGCATTGAGATCAGGGATATTAATCGGGGTTTTATAACCCAGCGACATATGCGGTCTCAGGAAATTGTAATGAGTAACAAAGAGTGTTGAAAGGGCCACGGCACCGTTAAAGCAATTAAATCCATGAGCAGGCCTTACGTGATATTTAAAAGTTCTATTCAGGCGCTCAATAAGCTGTTTAAAAGGTCTGTACTCCTCTGATTCCTTAT